>JBEVDR010000114.1:0-10132 GCA_040513215.1 Microbacteriaceae bacterium
AGCCGGATCACGCGGTTGTCGTTGGCGGTCGTGGTGTACGCGTAGAGCCAGCGTTCCTCCGAGGTCGTGGCGAGACCGAGCAGGCCGCCCTCACCCCCGGGCTGCACGCCCGGCACGGTGCCGACCTCGCGCAGCTCGCCGTCGGCGGTGTACTCCTTGACCAGGGCCGTTTCCCGCTCGCTGATCAGCGCGGATCCGTTGCCGAGAAGCACCACCGACCACGGCACGTCGAGCCCGGTCACCAAGGCCTCGGGCGCGCCGGTGGGTTGCACCGGTCCCGGCAGGGCGGGCTCTCCGGTTTCGGTCGGCGTGGGCAGCGGTGTCGGGGTCACCGTGTTGCGCGGCGGAGGCTGCGGAGGTTCGGTGGGCACGCACCCCGTGAGAGCGGCAGCGGAAGTCAGTGCGACGACACTCGCCAGCAGGGCAACGACCCGGCGGGTGGTTGCCTGAGCTGGAGCGCCAGCTCCGCTCCGGGCCTGACCGTGCGTCTGCGCCATGCGCCCATCACACCACGCGGCGAGCATCCCAGCGGGAAACAATGCGCCGGTTTGTTGTCAATGCGGCGGCTATAACGGCCGCATTGCCAACAAACCACAGCATTGATCCACGAGCGCGGGCGTCCCGGCGTCTCGGGCAGATCGCCGCCTCAGTCCTTGCCCGGACGCACCTGGAAGATCGACTTGGCGGGCGGCGGAGACGGGATGGCGGTCGCGTCGGTGACGATCGGGGCGCCGGCGATCCACTCGGTCAGTTCCCGGCCGGCGACCACCTTTGACGGATGCGGTCCGCCGGCAAGCAGCCGCGGCATCCATTCGAGCGGCAATTCCGAGGCGGATGCCGCGAGCACCACGTTCCCGAACCGGCGCCCCTTGAGGATCTGGGTCTCGGCGAGCGCTGCCACGTTGCCGATGGCGGCTCCCACGGTGGCGGCCTGCCCGCGGGCGAAGGCGAGGCCCGGCCCGTCGGCGATGTTCACCGCCGCGACACCGCCCGGTGCCAGCAGTTCCGCCACCGACCGGTAGAACTCGACGCTGGTCACGTGCGCGGGGGTGCGGGCGCCGCTGAACACGTCGACCACCACCAGATCGACCGTGCCGCGCAGGCCCCCGGGCAGCTTCTCCAGCACCGCTCGAGCGTCGCCGTGGCGCACCCGGATCGAGGCGCCGCGCGGCAGCGGGATCTGCTCGCGCACGAAGTCGACGAGGTCGCTCTCCAGCTCGACCACCTGTTGCCGCGAGCCCGGCCGGGTCGCCTCCACGTAGCGCGGCAGCGTGAACGCGCCCGCGCCGAGGTGCACCGCGGTGATCGGTCCGGGCGGCAGTTGGTCGATCACGTGGCCGATGCGCTGCACGTATTCGAAGAACAGCTGCGACGGGTCATCCAGGTTCACGTGCGACTGCGGGGTGCCGTCCACCACCAGGGTGTACGCGCCCGGCACCCAGCGGTCGGGCTGGATCTCAGCGAAGAAGCCGCTGTTCTTCAGGATGATCGAAGGATGCTGCTGCTCGCCGGTGCCCATGCGTCAAGTCTGCGGCATCCGCCCTGTCCAGCCGTGCCGTCTTTGTCAGGGCGGGTGCGGGTGCGGGTGCCGTTTCGCCGCGTGTTCCGGTCTCGCGCGGCGAGGGAGGAGATTTCCGCGTTTTCTTACGACGCGAGGGCGAATATTTCGGATGTCGTCGCGGCGAGGAAGGAGACTTCCGGATGCCGTGTCACTGACGGAGGAATTTTTTGAGTGCCGCGGCAGGGAGGAAGGAGTATCTTGCGTGCTGCGACAGTGAGGAAGGACTATCTCGCCGTCATCTCAGCAGCCAGGAAGGAAGACCCTCGATTCTGGCCCAAAAGTTCCTTCCTGACCTGCGGTTTTCGCAATTGGTCCTTCGTATGAACGGTTGACCGCGTCACCGGCCCTGTACCGCCTGCCGCCTGCCGCCTGCCGAGCTACCGGCTGACCGGCTCGCCGCCGCCGCCCGCGCCACCCAAGCTGTCGAGATCCGCGGCAAGGGTGTCGACCACGGGTCGTAGTGGGTGGCGGCGGCGGCGCGCAGCACGGCGATCACCGGGTTGGCGCGCAAGAGGGCGGAGGGGGCAGAACGGTCTGCCATGAGATTCCTAAGAGACGGATGCGGATGCGGAAGCGGTTCATCCGAAACTACCCCGCTCGCTCTAGACCCCGCCCCGCCGCATCCTCTAATGTCACCTTTATGGGGCACAAGGAGGTACTCCCGGGGGGTTCCGTCCGGACACCGACGATCTATGACGTTGCCGCAGCGTGCAACGTGTCGCCGTCGACAGTGTCGCGGGCGTTCTCCCGCCCGGGTCGTGTCAACGCAGAGACCGCCGATCGCATCCGCCACGTCGCGGAGCAGCTCGGCTACCACGTCGACCCGATCGCCCGGCCGCGCGCCGACGGACGCACGTCGACGATCGCGCTGGTGGTCGCCGACCTGGCCAACCCGTTCTTCCTCGACATTATCCGCGGCGCACAGAAGGCCGGGGATGAAGCACACGTCACGGTGCTCGTGGTCGACGCGCGGGAGTCGCTGACCGGCGAACGCGAGGCGGTCGAGCGCGTCATTCCGATAGTCGACGGGATCATTTTCGCCACATCCAGGATGTCGGAGACGGCGATCCGCACCGTGGCGAAGCAGCGGTCCACCGTCATCCTGAACCGGCCGATGGCCGACGTGCCGAGCATCGTCACCGACAACGCCCGTGGCATGCAGCTCGCGGTGTCCCATCTGGCGGAACTCGGCCACGACTCGGTCAGCTACATCGCGGGCCCCGAGGCGTCCTGGGCGGACGGCATGCGCTGGCGGTCGATCCGCAAGGCGGCGGCCGACGCCCGGATGAAAGTGCGGAGGATCGGGCCGTTCCCGCCGACCGTCGCGGGCGGGGCGGCCGCCGCAGACGAGTTCCTGGCGCGCCCGTCTACCGGTGTGATCGCCTACAACGACTTGATGGCGATCGGGCTGATGAGCGAGCTCGGCCGCCGCGGCATCCGGGTTCCCGACGATGTCAGCGTCATCGGCTTCGATAACAGCCTTGATTCGCGGTTCACCGAACATGCGCTGACGACCGTGGCGGTGCCACAGCTGGTGCTCGGTCGTGTGGCGGTGCAGATGCTGCTCAGCCAGCGCAGCGCCGCTCCGGTCGGCCGCCCGGCGATGCTGCCGGCCGAACTGATGGTGCGATGCTCCACGGCGCCCCGCCGCGTCGGCCGGGCCGACCCCGACACACACCGCACTCTCGAGCTGCTCGACGCCATCGCGATCTGACGAGGCGCACAAGCGCAGGTAGGTCGACATCGCGCCGACATTTGGCAACCACTTGACGGGTGCCGCCGCGACCCCTCAATGGAGCCACGGCGGGGGTGCAGCCGGGCGATAGGACACCGCTACGCAATCGGTTGCCAAAACGTTATTGAAGAACCCGCGACAAACGATGGCAATTGGTTGCCAAACCGGCACTCGGCGTGCATGAATATAGGTCGGGAACGAAATCGCACCACCTCGCGCCCAAGAAAAAACCCACAACACCGAAACGGCGACGACGCCGGACAGCAATAAACATGGTCGGCAATGCACGCCGATTGCTGCGGTCTGGTCAACGTTCGACCATCGTCCTGACAGCGTTCGAAGGAGAACATCCATGCACAAAACAACCCGTCTCGCGTTGGTCGCGACGACCGCGCTCGCTGCGCTCACGCTCGCCGCGTGCAGCAGCGGCAGCGGCAGCGCCGACAACGCCGATGCTCCGGCAGCGGATGTCGAACCCACGACCATGAAGCTCGCGCTCAACCAGACCGAAGAGCACCCGTCGTTCATCGCGCTGGAGTCCTTCGGCGAGTACCTGACCGAGGCCACCGACGGCCGCTGGAACATCGAGGTCTTCCCGAACTCCACCCTCGGCGACCAGAGTGAGTACCTGCAGTCGGTCAGCGATGGCGTGATCGACCTGGCGATCGTCTCGGCGCCGCAGCTCGAGAACCTGTCGAAAGACTTCGTTATCTTCAGCCTCCCGACGGTCTTCGACTCGATCGACAACCAGATGGCCGTGCTCTCAGACGACGAGGTCGTCGGCGACGTATACACGTCGCTTGAGGACAGCAACAACATCACCGTCGTCGGCGGTTTCACCCAGGGCGCCCGCAGCATCTACTCGAAGGACGGCGTGGCCGAGACGCCCGACGACCTCGCTGGAGAGAAGATCCGCGTTCAGGAAAGCCCGGTGTTCATCGAGATGATCAAGGCGCTCGGCGCCTCGCCCACCCCGATGGCGTTCTCCGAGGTGTACACCGGACTGCAGTCCGGCGTCATCGATGGTGCCGAGAACAACGAGATCTCGTATTTCACGCAGAAGCACTTCGAGGTCGCTCCCTTCTTCTCCTACACCCGCCACCTGATCGGTGCCGACTTCCTCATCAGCAACACCGGCACGCTCGCCGAGATGTCTGAGGAAGACCGCGCCGCATTCGACAAGGGCTGGGAGCAGACCTGGCAGGAGCACACCGAGCTGTGGGCCTCGGAGACGGAAGAGGCAATCGCGGGCGCCGAGGCCGGCGGGGCAACCTTCGCCGAGGTTGACAGCGACGCATTCGTCGAGGCACTCACGCCGCTGCTGGATCAGTTCATCACCACTGACACGCAGCAGGCTCTCTACGACGCGATCAAGGACGCGCAGTAGAAAAACGCATTACCGGAGAGGCGCCGTGTGGTCGATGACCACCGGCGTCCTCGCCGCGATTCACAACGAAGTGCAGCACTAATGGCAACGCCCCACGGGCAGCCACGGAGGACAACGTGACCACCCACCCAGCTGAGCCCGACGAAAACACGCCGGGCGACCATTCGCCGGATGATTCCGGTCATCTCGAACCGGCAGCGCCCGTGCGCTGGGCCCCCTTGCTGAAGGTCCTGGGCGGCATCCGTCACGTCATCGACCGCGTCCTGGCCGCGCTCTGCATCGTCACCTTCGTCGCGCTCGTCGCCATCGTCACCTGGCAGGTGTTCACGCGCCAGGTCCTCAACGATTCTGCGCCCTGGACTGAGGAGGCGGCTCGCTACGCCTTCGTCGTGTTGGCCGTCTTCGCTGCCGCATACGTCTTCTCCGAGCGGGGACACATTGCGGTCATGATCGTGGTCGAAAAGCTTCCCCTCAAGGGCCAGCGCGTGATGGGCATCGTGATCGAGCTCATCGTCATGTTCTTCTTTACGCTGGTCTTCATCCTCGGCGGCTCACGCGTCGCAGACAACGCCTGGGCCCAGGACATCTCCACCCTCCCGTTGAGCGTCGGGCAGATGTACCTGGTGCTTCCGATCGCCGGCGTGCTGATCGTCTTCTACTCCCTGGCCCACCTCATCGGCATCCTCGCCGGCGTAGAGGAGCCCACTCCCGACTTCGACGAGAACGCAGAGGCGATCTAACGCCATGGATACCATCACCATCATCGCCACCGTCGTCCTGCTCGGTGGCATCGCCCTGGGCATCGCCATCGGCCTGCCCGTCGCAGTCGCCATGGGTCTGCCCTCCATGCTGGCGATCGTTCTCCTGCTGGACTGGGAAGGCGCCACGCTGACCTCCGCGCAGCGCATCTTCTCCGCCAGCAACTCATTCGCCTTGCTCGCGATTCCCTTCTTCATCCTCGCCGGAGGCCTGATGAACACCGGGGGAATCGCGTCGAGGCTGATCGACCTGGCTCTCGTCATCGCTGGCCGGCTGCCTGCCTCGCTCGCCCAGACCACGGTCGTCGCGAACGCCATGTTCGGTGCGGTGTCGGGTGCGTCGGTGGCGTCGGCCGCCGCCGTCGGCACGGTGCTCTCACCGCGGATGCGCAAAGAGGGCTACGACCCGGCGTTCTCGGCCGCGGTGAACGCCGTTGCCTCGCCGGCCGGCATGCTGATCCCGCCGAGCAACACCTTCATCGTGTACTCCCTCGTGTCAAGCACGTCGATCGCAGCGCTGTTCATGGCCGGCGTTGGCCCCGGAATCCTGTGGGCACTCGTCTGTGTCGTCATGGTGGCGCTCTATGCGCGCAAGCACCCGGAGCTGCGCTCCGTCGCCCTCCGTCCGACGTTCGCCCAAGGGATGCTCGTACTCCTGAAGGCGCTGCCCGCGCTCCTGATGATCGTCGTAGTCATCGGCGGCATCCTGGCCGGTATCTTCACGGCAACTGAATCTGCCGTGATCGCGGTGCTCTACTCGCTCGTGCTCGGCCTCGTGCAGCGCACGCTGAAGCTCGGCGCACTGCCGAAGGTCATCCTCGAAGCGTCCAAGGTGACCGGCATCATCATGCTGCTGATCGGCGTATCGGGGATTCTGGGCTGGGTTCTCGCCTTCGCCCAGCTCCCGCAGATGGTTACCAGCGGCCTGCTGGGCCTGACCGACAACACGGCGATCATTCTCGTCATCATCATGGTGATCCTGTTGCTCGCGGGCACCGTAATGGACCCGACCCCGGCGATCCTGATCTTCACGCCGATCTTCCTGCCGATCGTCACCGCCCTCGGTGTCAGCCCGATCCACTTCGGCGCGATGATGGTGTTCAACATGTGCCTCGGCAACATCTCGCCGCCGATCGGAAACAACCTCTTCGTTGCGGCCCGGGTCGGCAACGTGCGACTCGAACCGGTGATCAGTCGGCTCTGGCCCTTCTTCTGGGCGCTATGCGTGGCCCTGTTCATCGTGGCGTTCGTTCCGGCGCTGTCGCTCTGGTTGCCGACCGCTCTGGGGTTGATCCTCGCACCCTAGTGGTGCCGTGATCCGATCACGAGAGCCGGCAGAACGGCAGAGCGCGCCCGCCGCGGGAGAGCGCTCGGCCGTTTTCACCGCTCTCGCTGGTTATCCTGATCATCGCGCTGCGGTTTCTGAACGCGACGCAGCTGGTGGCCGGAGTAAAGCCGGAGTAAGGGAGAGCCGTCACGACTGATTTGGGACGCTCGCCCCGCTGGTTGAGCCCGTCGAAACCCCGCAGCCTCGCCGGCATCGGCGGTGAAGCTGCACTCATCGCGGGCGGGGGACGCGCCATCCTGCTGCAGCTGGCGCACCCGGCGGTCGGCCACGGCGTCGCGAACCACAGCGACTTCGTGTCGCGGCCGCTCGACCGGCTGCACAGCACCATGACCTTCGTGTACGCCGTGGTGGATGGAGATCCAGGCCTGGTCGACCGGGTGGCCCGCGCCGTGAACGCAACCCACCGCCGAGTCCGATCGCCGGGGGATGAGGGGACGCCGTCGTACAACGCGGCCGACCCCACCCTCCAGCTTTGGGTCGCGGCCACTCTCTACGACACCGCAATAAGACTGTACGAGCGACTGTTCGGCGTGCTTCCCCCGGAACAGGCCGACGAGATCTACCGGCAGTACGCCCTCCTTGGCACCACGTTGCAGATGCCGGCCGACCTGTGGCCAGCCGACCGGGAGGCGTTCGGACGGTACTGGACTGAGATGGCCGGGACGCTCCGAACGGATGCCGTGACCCGCGACGTCGCGCAGAAACTGTTGCACCCGGCGAACGTTCCGGTCTGGGTGAAGGCGGGGATGCCGCTTGCCCGGCTGCTCACGGCAGGCCTGCTGAATTCCGAGCAGCGAGCGATGTTCGAGCTGCCCTGGAGTCCCCGCCGTCAGCGCCGCTTCGACGTGCTGATGCGCGCGGCCGCCGCGGTCTACCCGCGCCTGCCGCGGCGCCTGCGCCGTGCGCCGATGCGCCGCTACCTGGCGAAGCTGCGAGAAAACCGGGAGCCGACCGCCTTATAGCCGAGAGTCCGAAGTTGGTCAAGGATTGACTGGACACGGCGCGGCGGGCGCGCCTATAGTTGTACTTTGCGCTCCGAGATCAATCACGCCTTCATATTGTGGAAGGTTTGCGCCCCGAGTATAGCGGCGGGGCCGATCAGGATGAGCATTTCCTCTTACCGATAATGCCATGGCCCGACGGGGCCCACGGAGGTTGTTTCCTTGGCTGCTGCGCGCAACGCATCCACCAATAAGTCCCCCAAGAACGGCCGCTCAGCATCGCGGCTCTCGTTCGCCAAAATCACAGACACTCTCACCGTTCCCGATCTGCTTGCCCTGCAGACCGAGAGCTTCGACTGGCTCGTCGGAAACGACGCATGGAAGGCTCGTGCTGCTGAAGCCGGCGCCACCGGCGACGACCTCAAGACCGGTCTCGACGAGATCTTCGAAGAGATCAGCCCGATCGAAGACCTCGGCGAGACGATGCAGCTGTCGTTCACCAACCCGGAGCTCGAAGAGCCCAAGTACTCGATCGACGAGTGCAAGGAGCGCGGCAAGACCTACGCCGCGCCGCTCTACGTGAACGCCGAGTTCATGAACCACATGACTGGTGAGATCAAGACCCAGACGGTCTTCATGGGTGACTTCCCGCTGATGACCGAGCGAGGCACGTTCATCGTCAACGGCACCGAGCGTGTCGTCGTGTCCCAGCTCGTTCGCTCGCCTGGCGTGTACTTCGAACGCCAGCAGGAGAAGACCTCCGACAAGGACATCTACTCCGCCCGCATCATCCCCAGCCGCGGCGCCTGGCTCGAGTTCGAGATTGACAAGCGCGACCAGGTCGGCGTGCGCATCGACCGCAAGCGCAAGCAGTCGGTCACCGTGTTCCTCAAGGCCCTCGGCCTCACCACCGAGGAGATCCGCGAAGAGTTCAAGGGCTACGCCTCGATCGAGTTGACCCTCGAGAAGGACTCCATCCTCTCCAAGGAGGACGCCCTCAAGGACATCTACCGCAAGCTCCGCCCGGGCGAGCAGGTTGCCGCCGAGGCCGCCCGCGCGCTGCTCGACAACTTCTACTTCAACTCGAAGCGCTACGACCTGGCCAAGGTTGGTCGTTACAAGATCAACCGCAAGCTCGGCGTCGACGCCGGCATCAAGGACTCCGTCCTCTCGGTGCAGGACATCATCGGCACGATCAAGTACCTGGTTGCGCTGCACGACAACCAGACCAAGATCACCGGCGTGCGCGACGGCAAGCCCGTCGAGATCACGCTGGATGTCGATGACATCGACCACTTCGGAAACCGTCGCATCCGTGCCGTCGGTGAGCTGATCCAGAACCAGGTTCGCACCGGCCTCAGCCGGATGGAGCGCGTGGTGCGCGAGCGCATGACCACGCAGGACATCGAAGCGATCACCCCGCAGACCCTGATCAACGTGCGCCCCGTCGTCGCCGCGATCAAGGAGTTCTTCGGAACCTCGCAGCTCTCGCAGTTCATGGACCAGAACAACCCGCTGGCGGGCCTCACCCACAAGCGTCGTCTCTCGGCGCTTGGCCCGGGTGGTCTGTCCCGTGAGCGTGCCGGCGTTGAGGTGCGAGACGTTCACCCGTCGCACTACGGCCGCATGTGCCCGATCGAGACCCCGGAAGGCCCGAACATCGGCCTGATCGGATCGCTCGCATCGTTCGCCCGCATCAACTCGTTCGGTTTCATCGAGTCGCCCTACCGCAAGGTCGTCGATGGCGTGGTCACCTCGCACATCGACTACCTGACCGCGAGTGAAGAAGACGAGTACCTGGTGGCGCAGGCCAACGCCCCGCTCACCAAGGACTTCCGTTTCGCCGAAGACAAGGTGCTCGTTCGCCCGAAGGGCAGCGAAGTGATCCTGGTCGACAAGGACCGCGTCGACTACATGGACGTCTCGCCGCGCCAGATGGTGTCGGTCGCGACCTCGCTGATCCCCTTCCTCGAGCACGACGACGCGAACCGCGCCCTCATGGGTGCCAACATGCAGCGTCAGGCTGTTCCGCTGCTCCGCAGCGAGAGCCCGCTGGTCGGAACCGGTATGGAGGGCTTCGCGGCCATCGACGCCGGCGACGTGATCACTGCCGACAAGGCCGGTGTGGTGCAGGAAGTGTCGGCGGATGTCGTCACGCTGCAGCTCGACGAGGGTGGAACGCAGGACTACTACCTGCGCAAGTTCGACCGCTCCAACCAGGGCACCAGCTACAACCACCGTGTCATCGTCAACGCGGGCGACCGCGTTGAGGTCGGCGAGGTGCTGGCTGACGGTCCTGCCACCGAGAACGGTGAGCTCGCGCTCGGTAAGAACCTGCTCGTGGCATTCATGCCGTGGGAGGGTTACAACTTCGAAGACGCGATGATCCTGAGCCAGAACCT
>JBEVDR010000115.1:0-5646 GCA_040513215.1 Microbacteriaceae bacterium
ATCGAACCGCAGAAGCTGGGCCAGTGGTACCCGGCACAGATCATCGAGTTCGAGCCCGCTGTGGGCGCGGACATCCGGTTCGACTACGGCGACGATTTCGTCACCACGGGACGGGTGACCGAGCTGGTGCCCGGGAGCCGGCTGGCCTTCACCGAGACTTCACCGGAGGACATGCCCCGCGAGAGCGATAACTCGATCACGATCGAGGTGCAACCGGATGAGGGCGGCAGTCTGCTCACCTTCACCCACGAGTTCGACGACCGACCGGCCGCGGCCTCGTATGCGGGCGGCTGGGAGACGTGTCTGGAGGTGCTCGGCGACCTGCTCGACGGGCTTCCGGCGCGCGAGGCGGCGCCCTCAATCGAGCGGTATGAAGAGTACGTGAAGGAGTTCGGCCTCGACCGGCCGACGATCGGCAACGACACGCTACGGGTGGAACGACAGCTGATGTTGCAGTCACCGGAGAAGGTGTGGCGGGTGCTGCATCCGACCACGCTGGAGCAGCTGGCGCCGGGCCGGCTCGGGCCGGGGCAGATCAGCGAACGCGCCGATGGCGAGTGGGTCGAGGTTGAGCTCGCGAACGGGGGAAGCCTGCGCTGGGAGGTGCAGACCGGGCCGGGCGGCGCTCGCATCGTGCTGACCCACACCGGGATCGGCAATCAGATCGACGACCTGCGGATCCGCTGGCACGATCACATCGAGCGCCTGGTGCAGAAGGTGATCGCGGCGCCCGATGAGGAGCTGCGGCACGGGTGAGGCGGTCGCGCGGGGGCGCTGGTTTCGAGACCGCGGGGCTCGCAAGCGCCGCCGTGCCTCAACCAGCGAGGCTACCAGCGGGGGCTAGCGCCAGCCGAGCCCCGGGGCGACGTACTTGACCACGCTCTCCAGCAGCTTCGCGTTGTAGTCGACTCCGAGCTGGTTCGGCACGGTGATCAGCACCGTGTCGGCGGCTTCGACCGCGGCATCCTGAGCCAGCTGTTCGATCAGAGCGTCGGGCTCGCCGATGTAGCTCTTGCCGAAGCGGGCGAGGGTGCCCTCGAGCTGGCCGACCTGGTCTTTGCCCTCGACCTGGGCGCGCAGGCCGAAGTAGTGGCGGTCTTCGTCGGTGACCAGCGGGATGATGCTGCGGCTGACCGAGACGCGCGGCGTCCAGCTGTGGCCGGCCTCGGCCCAGGTGTCGCGGAACACCTGGATCTGCTCGGCCTGCAGGTCGCTGAACTGTTCGCCGGTGTCTTCGGTGAGCAGCGTGGAGCTCATCAGGTTCATTCCCTGCTCGGCGGTCCATTTGGCGGTGGCGCGGGTGCCGGAACCCCACCAGATGCGGTCGCGCAGCCCCGGCGAGAGTGGCTCGATGGCGAGCGCGCCGGTGTGGCCGGTCATCTGCGGGTTGGCCCGCACGACGCCGGCGCCCTCGACCGCCTGCAGGAAGATCTGGGTCTTGGTGCGCGCGTCATCGGCGTCGGTGTGCCCCTCCGCCGGAACATAACCGAATGCCTCGTAGCCGTTCATGGCATGCTCGGGTGATCCCCGGCTGACGCCGAGCTGCAGCCTGCCGTCGCTGATCAGGTCGACGGCGGCGGCCTCTTCGGCCATGTATAGCGAATTTTCGTAGCGCATGTCGATCACGCCGGTACCGATTTCGATGCGGCTGGTGCGGGCGGCCATCGCGGCCAGCAGCGGGAACGGCGACGCCAGTTGCGGCGCGAAGTGATGGACCCGGACGAAGGCGCCGTCGACACCCACCTCCTCGGCGGCGACCGCCAGCTCGATCGACTGCAGCAGCGCGTCCTGTGCGGTGTGCACGAGCGAGCCGGGCACGTCCTGGTAGTGGCCGAAGGAGAGGAATCCGATGCGCTTCACGTTCGGTGCAGCGTTTGGGGAGCGCTCATTATTCCGAGACGGTTCGCTACGGGGTCGGCGCCTCGTCGGCATCCGTCGCTTCCGGCTCCTGCTCCATCGCCACGTACGACGCCTCGGGCTGCCAGTACTCGTCTCCGCCGTGGGGCACGTTGGCGCTGCGGGCCAGCACGAACAGCAGGGTGGAGAGCCGGTTCAGGTAGCGTGCGGTGAGCACATTGACCGACTGCTTGTGCTGCTGGATGGCGATCCACGTCATCCGCTCGGCACGCCGCACCACAGCGCGGGCGTGGAACAGGCTCGCCGCGGCCACGGTGCCGCTCGGCAGCACCCGGCCACTGAGGTCGGACGCACCCTGCCGGTAGTACTCGATCGCCCGCTCCAACCGCACCAGGTGCTCGTCGTGGATGCGCGCAGTCGCCGGTTCCGGATCGTCGAACGGCACCGCGAGGTCGGCACCGAGATCGTAGAGGTCGTTCAGCACGCTGGCCAGGGTGGAGTTCACATCGATCGCGAAACCACTCACCGCCATCGACAGGCTGATCGATGCATTCGCCTCTTCGCAGTCCTGCCAGGCGGCCACCCGTGAATCCCATTTCGGCAGGTCGCCATGACGCCCGAAAACGGTGCGTCCGTTGTCTCCCACGCTCGAGTCGTAGACCGAATCGGTCAGCTCGACTTCATCGCCGTTAGCCATAGCGGCCACTCTAGTCATGCCTGTCGCGCGGGGGGGTAGCGTTGCGTGCATCGGGTTCTCACACCGGGTGCCCCCGATAGGTCGACGGAGATCATCATGTCGAACGACGCCACGAAAGCCCTGCCCACCGCATCAAATAAGGGGTGGGAAAGCGTCGACAAAGTCGTGTTCGGCGTGGCAGCCGGAATCATCCTGGTGATCTGTGTTCTCGGCGTGGTCTTCACCCAGCAGGTTGGGGATGCCGCGGCGGTCGCCCTGTCGTGGATCACCACCAACCTCGGTTGGCTGTTCATTCTCGGTTCGACCGGATTCGTGGTGTTCGCCCTGGTGCTGGCGTTCGGCCGGTACGGCAGCATCCCACTCTCGCGCGAGGGCGAGAAGGCGGAATTCTCCACCCTGTCCTGGGTGTCGATGATGTTCAGCGCCGGGATGGGCATCGGCCTGATGTTCTTCGGCGTCTACGAGCCGGTCTCGCACCTGGTGGCGCCTCCCCCGTTCGTTGACGCACCGCCGAGCAGCCCGGAAGCGGCAAACGCCGCCATGGCATACACGTTCTTCCACTGGGGACTGCACCCGTGGGCGATCTACTCGGTGGTGGGGCTGGCACTGGCCTATTCCACGTTCCGGATGGGTCGCGGCAATCTGATGAGCGCCCCGTTCCAGTCGATCTTCGGTGAGGACCGGATCGTGCGCCGCGGATGGGGCAAACCCATCGACATCCTCGCCATCATCTGCACCAAGTTCGGCTCGGCGACATCCCTCGGCCTCGGCGCCCTGCAGATCGCGGCCGGCCTCTCGCTGCTCGCCACCGGCGAATTCTCCGATGACCCCGGCACGGCACTGCCGATCATCATCATCTGCGTGCTCACCGTGGGCGTGATCTTCTCGGCGGCGAGCGGGGTGTCGAAGGGCATCAAGTGGCTGAGCAACACCAACATGGTGCTCTCCGCGGTGCTGATCATCTTCGTCTTCGTGGTCGGCCCGACCGTGTTCATCCTCGACCTGCTGCCGGAATCGATCGGCGCCTACTTCAGCACCATCATCCCGATGAGCTTCCAGTCGGCGGTGTTCGGTGGCGGCGACTGGCTGGCCAGCTGGACCATCTTCTACTGGGCCTGGTGGATCTCGTGGACCCCGTTCGTCGGCAACTTCATCGCCCGCATCTCGCGTGGCCGCACAATCCGCGAGTTCGTGCTCGGCGTGCTGCTGGTACCGACCGGGGTGAGCATGCTCTGGTTCACCGTGTTCGGCGGCGCCGGCATGAACCTGCAACTGAACGGCATCGACATCGCCGGCACCGGGGATGCGGCGGCCGCGTTCTTCGCGACCCTGCAGCAGTACCCGTTCTTCATCGGCACGTCGGTGATCGTGATGGTGCTGACCGCGGTCTTCTTCGTCAGTGGGGCGGATGCCGGGTCCCTCGTGCTCGGCACCCTCTCCACTCGCGGCAGCAACCACCCGTGGAAGCCGCTGGTGATCCTCTGGGCGGTGCTCACCGGCGCGGTGGCCGCGGTGCTGCTGTTCGTCGGCGGGCTGGCGGCGCTGCAGACCTTCACGATCCTCGCGGCGAGTCCGTTCGTGATCATCATGATCGGACTGTGTGTGGCGCTCTATGTCGACCTGCGCCGAGATCCGCTGCGCCGACGCCGGCTCGGGCCGGTGCGCCCGGCGACGGAAGTGCAGGCCAACGTGCCGTTCACGCGGCCGATGGAGGCGCAGGAGGGTCCGGATTCGGATGTCGGCACCGCGGGTTCGGCGTAGGGGCTTGGGTCTGCGTCCTTAGCATGCACGCGGTGCCGCGTCCACTGATTTCTTCCCGTTACGGGGCGTTACGTCTTGTGTTACGAAGGTTCGACGCATCCGTTGATCCTCCGTACGGTGGTGTGCACTCATCCCCCGCTGGAAGGACCGACACCATGTCACTCGCCGTACCCACCGCCACCGCCGTGCCCACCGTTACCGCTGACGAGCGCGCCAGCCGACTGATCGAGGCGGGATCAGCGTGGACCGAGCGGGTCACCGCCAACCCGACCAGCGCGCAGCTGAGCTTCAAGGTCGGCGGGCTCGGTGAGGGATCGGTCGCATCCCGGATCACCGCCGGCAAGCACGAGTTCTTCGTCGACGAGCCGGCCGCCCTGGCCGGCGATGACATTGCTCCCAGCCCGGTGGAGGTGGCGCTCGGTGCGCTGATCTCCTGCCAGATCGTGGTCTACCGGCTGTACGCGCAGAACCTCGGCATCGAGATCGACTCGATCACGGCCGAGGCGGAGGGCGACCTCGACGTGCACGGCCTGTTCGGACTGGACGAGAACGTGCGCCCCGGCTTCTCCGATGTGCGCCTGACCGTCAAGGTCACCGGGCCGGAGACCGACGAACGTTACGAAGAGCTGCACCGCGTGGTCGACGCGCACTGCCCCGTGCTCGACCTGTTCGCGAACGCGACGCCGGTGAGCGTGACGTTGGTCGCCAACTAGGCCGCGCGCGACTCAGATGCCGCGCGACTGCCCTCCCTCGACCGCGGTCGCGGTTCCGGTGAGGTGGCGACGGCGGCGCGACATGAGTCGTCGGAGCTGACATCCAGTTCGAGCGCCACGTCGTGCGCGGTTACCTCTGCCAGGGCTGGGCGGTCAAGGCGCGCCCTTCCGAGGGAGTGGGGCCTTTCGGCCCCACTGGGAGATCTAGGAAACGGAAGCGCGGCGACCCGCCGAGTAGGCCTCAGCCGCCGAGCTCCACAGTCTCTACTGTCTCAGCGATCTGTGAGCGCGGGGTACCAACGACCGGCGCGCGCCCGGATGCCCAGAACTGCTCGAGCTTCGCCAGCATGGCCTTCGCCTGCTCGACGCTGCCCAGCTCGAGGTCGACGAGCACGATCGTGGGCTCATCGATCGGCCGATGCACCCAGTAGCGGATGACGCCGGAGCCTTTGCGATCCATCGGATCGCTGTCGAAGCTCTGCTTCCACGTGTCGAAATCTGACACCGATTGGTAAATGCGCAGGACAGCCATGGGTTCCTCCACTAAACGATCGAGGGTGGGATTTCGCTCAGGCTACGCCCGCCGGTGAGCTGGCGGAACGGGTGCCCCGGGCGGAT
>JBEVDR010000116.1:0-3499 GCA_040513215.1 Microbacteriaceae bacterium
TGGCCGCGGGCAGCACCGCCGCGGGTGACACCCCCGGGCGCAGGGCGCCCATCGTCATCGTCACGCGGTAGTCGGGCATCCCCCGACGTTACCGCGTCGACACCTTGTCGAACTTGCGCACAGCGAGCGGCACGAAGATCACGAGCATCACCGCGATGCCGATCAGCACGGTGAGCTCTGGGTGCTGAAGAGTCCAGACGTCGGGTTCCGGCATGCCCGGCGGGGTGTTGCCGAACAGGTTGCGCGCCGCCTGCACGAGCGACGACACCGGGTTGATCTCGGCGATCGCGCGCAACGGCCCCGGCAGGGTGTCGCTGGGAACGAAGGCATTCGAGATGAACGTCAGCGGGAACAGGATGAGGAAGGAGACGTTGTTGATCACCTCGGGACTACGCACGCTCATGCCGACGAAGGCCAGCACCCACGAGAGCGCGTAGGCGAAGAACAACAGCAGCGCGACGGCCGCCGCGGCCTCGAGGAAGCTCGAACGGATGCGCCAGCCCACGATGAAGCCCGTGACCATCATCACGGCCATCGAGATCGTGTTGATGAGGAGGTCGCCGTTGGTGCGGCCGACGAGAACGGCCGACGGGCTCATCGGCAGGGTGCGGAACCGGTCGATGATTCCGTCTTTGAGGTCTTGCGCCATCGCCGAGCCAGAATAGGTCGATCCGAATACGACCGTCTGAGCGAAGATGCCCGCCATGATGAACTCGGTGTACGTGCTGCCCGGGATCTCGATCACACCGGCGTACACGTAGGTGAACAGCAGCACGAACATGATCGGCTGCAGGGTGGTGAACACCAGGATGTCGGGCACCCGCTTGATCTTGATCAGGTTGCGCCTGGTCGTGATCCAGCCGTCGGAGAACCAGTGGGCGATCGACGGTCCCTGATTCGTCTGGCGGTGGGCCGTCGTGCTCGTCGCCGTCGCCGTCATGACACCTTCTCCTTCGCTTCGAGATCGGCGGATGCCGCGTGGCCGGTGAGTCTGAGGAAGACCTCGTCGAGCGTGGGCCTGCGCATTCCGGCGTCGTAGAGCCGCACGTCGAGGTCGGCCAGTTCGGCGAGGATGCGTTGCAGGGCGGCCGGACCGTCGTCGGCGCTCACGGTGAGCGCCCGTCCGTCTTCGGACACGGTGGGGTCGGCGCTGCCGAAACGCCGCAGCACGTCGAGGGCGCGGTCGCTGTCGGCCGCATCGACGAGGTTCACTTCGACGCGCTGTCCGCCGCTCGACGCCTTCAGCTCGTCGCTGGTGCCGCGGGCGATCACCTTTCCGAAGTCGATCACCGAGATGCTGTCGGCGAGCTGGTCGGCCTCTTCGAGGTACTGCGTGGTGAGCAGGACGGTGGTGCCCTCCTCGACCAGGGAGCCGATGATGTCCCACATGCCGAGCCGGCTGCGCGGGTCGAGCCCGGTGGTCGGCTCGTCGAGAAACAACACGGCCGGTCGCGTGACCAGCGCGCCGGCGAGGTCGATGCGCCGACGCATTCCGCCGGAGAACCCCTTCACCGGACGGTTCTGCGCCTCGGTGAGGTCGAACAGGTCGATGAGCTCTTTCGCCCTGGCCCGCGACTGCCGCGCGCCGAGATGGTAGAGCCTGCCGACCATGTCGAGGTTCTCGAAGCCTGTGAGGTTCTCGTCGACGGCGGCATACTGCCCCGAGACCCCGATGTTCGGGCGCACGCGTTCGGGGTGCCGAAGCACGTCCACTCCGCCGATCGTCGCAGATCCCGAATCGGGCCGGGTCAGGGTGGTGAGAACCTTGACGGCGGTCGTCTTCCCCGCTCCGTTCGGCCCGAGCAGTGCGGTTACCGTGCCCTTCGGTACCGACAGGTCGAGGCCGTCGAGGGCGTGTACCGCGGCGCTGCGCTTGGGCGAATAGGTCTTGGTCAGGCCGGTCGCCTCGATGAAATTCACTAGCCGCTGTCCCTTCGTTGGTCCCCGAGTTGTGGACACTGTACACAATCGCCCAACCGTGCACTAGAGGCGGCGGCCGGGCAGCATCACGCCGCTTCGAGCACCGCCTCTGCGCGTTCGGCGCTGCCCTCGGCCAAGCCGCGGTCGATCGACCGTCGGAGCACGATCCACATCGTCGCGCCGAGGAGGAACACGGCCACCTCGGTGACGGTGAGCGCCCAGACGATGCCGCCGAGGCCGAACCACAGATCGCCCAGCAGCACGATCGGCAAGAACAGCACACCCTGCGCCACCGACATCACGACGGCGGGCACCGCGCGCCCAGTGGCTTGGAACAGCGAGGTTATCAGGCCGGCGAATCCGTTGGCGATCATGGCGACGAGCTGGGCGGTGAGCACCACCACGCCGATCGCGAGCACCGAATGGTCGGCCGAGAAGGCGCCGAACACCTGCTCGCGGAACGAGAACAGCAGGGCCGCGGAGATCAGGGTGACGCCGCCCACGGTGAGCGCAGACACCCGCACGGCCGACATCAGGCGCTGCCGGTCGCCCTTGCCGTAGCTGTAGGCGAGCAGCGGGAGCACACCGAGTGTGACACCCATAACCAGAAACTCGGGCACCTGGGCTATGCGCACCGCGACACCCATCGCCGCCAGGGCGCTGTCGCCATACGCGGCGGCGAGGTTGTTGAGCACGAGCGAGGTGACGATCAGAAAGGCCGACTGCAGCAGTTCGCCCACGCCGACGCCGAAGACGGGCTTCACCACTGCGGGCGACAGTGAGAACCAGCGCGGGGAGAGGCTGATGTGCTCGCTGTGCCGGGTCAGCCAGACCACGAAGTACGCGACCACCCCGAGGTTCGCCAGGCCCATCGCGAGGGCCGCGCCGCCAACACCCCAGTGCAGTACCAGGATGAACAGCACGTCGAACACGACGTTCGCGACGGTCGACGCGATGAGCGCGGTCATCACCTGGCGCGCGGCGCCCTCCGCCCGCACGAGTTGCTCGAGGCAGAAGGCGGCGGCGAGAACCGGCACGAAGGCGAGGAGCACGGCCACAAAGGCGCGGGTCGCGGGGGCTGCCGCCGCATCCGCCCCCAAAATCGAGACGAGCGGGTTCAGGGCGAGCAGTCCGACGCCGCCGAGCACCGCTCCGACGACGACGGCTCCCCAGAAGGCGAACGAGGCGACGTGTTTGATCTCGGCGGCCTTCGACGGTTCGTGCTCCGACGCGCCGAGCAGGCGCGAGATGAGCGCGCCGCCGCCGACGCCGAAGACACCGCCGACCGCCATGACGAGTCCGAGCAGCGGGGCGCCGAGCGTCACCGCGGCGAGCATGCCCGGGTCGTGGAGCGACCCGATGAAGCCGGCGTTGATCACGTTGTAGACGGCGCCGACGATCATTGCGGCGGCCATGGGCACGCAGAGGTGCACGAGTGCGCGCTCGATCGGCGCGGAGGAGAGGTACCAGCGGTCGCTGCGGACGGCGGGATCGGATGCGGAGGCGGATGCGGTGGTCATGGGGCTTCTTTCCAAGCAGGGCGGAGCGCGCGCCGACGGACGCCGGCACGGCGGAGGGG
>JBEVDR010000117.1:0-2860 GCA_040513215.1 Microbacteriaceae bacterium
GTTGGGCGAGACCTCGACGACGGTGACGGGGATGAGACGGTTGTTCTCGTCCCACACCTGCGTCATGCCGAGCTTCTTGCCGAGCAGACCCTTGGAAGTCTTAGCTGCGAGAGCCATAGTGATTACCTAGTCCTTCGCGCTCAGAGCTTGATCTCGATGTTGACGTCGGCGGGCAGGTCGAGACGCATGAGCGAGTCGACGGCCTTCGGCGTCGGGTCGATGATGTCGATGAGCCGCTTGTGGGTGCGCATCTCGAAGTGCTCGCGGCTGTCCTTGTACTTGTGGGGCGAACGGATGACTGCGATCACGTTCTTCTCCGTCGGAAGCGGCACGGGGCCGACGACGGTTGCTCCTGCACGGGTGACCGTGTCGACGATCTTGCGCGCCGAGGTGTCGATGACCTCGTGGTCATACGACTTAAGTCGAATGCGGATCTTCTGTCCCGCCATGTGTGACTCTCTCTCTGTCTCGCGTCATACAGCCTCGACTGCATTGGACGCCCACTGTTTTGCTATCAGGCACCGCAACACAAACTTCTAGCCAGGAGAAGAGGGGGTTGCGATTAAGCTGTGTTCTGCTGTCTGCGGCCTAACCACGAAGAACGGTGTTCTGTGGGCTATGCACTGCCAAAACAGTGATTCGGGCACGCAAGGCGGCCCAAAATGTTGAACTAGACGAGTTTGCCACATCCTGGGCCTACATGCAACCCGGGCGTGTCGCGCTTTCTCACGCCTGTCCGGCCGCCAGCTGCAGCACCGCGTGCGCGGCGCGCTCGAGCTCGACGCCATACGACGGACCGTGCCCGACGGCGTGCACCGCGAGCGGGAAGAGCTGGTGCATGGGCACCCTGGCGTGCCATCCCGGGGCCAGCGGTGCGGCCTTGTCGTAGGCCGTGAGGATGTCGTCGAGGAAGGGGGCGCCGAACAGCACCAGCATGGCCAGATCGGTCTCCCGGTGGCCGCCGTGGGCCGCGGGGTCGATGAGCGTGACGCCGGTCGGGGTCCACATGACGTTGCCCGACCAGAGGTCGCCGTGCAGCCGCGCCGGGGGCTCGCCGTCGTCGAAGAGGCCGGACTGGATGAAGTCGCACGCCTTCTGCACCGTGCGGAAGCCGTCAGCGCTCAGGTTGCCGCGCGCCACCGCCTGCTCGGCGTAGGGGCGCACGCGCTCGGCCGGGTAGAAGTCGCTCCAGGTGCCGTAGGCGCCCACGCTCATCTCGCGTCGGCCGATGTAGCACGGCCCCGCCCAGCCGGCGGGCGGTGAGCCGAACGCGTCGGCCCCGGCCGCGTGGGTCACGGCGAGCAGCTCGCCGAAACGCCGGGCGGCCTCGCGGCTCGGGCGTGCGGAGCGCAGCTCGTCGAGCTCGATGGTGCCCTCGCGCACCGCCAGCACCCTGACGCAGGGCACTCCCCCGCTGCTCGCGAGCCAGGACAGGCCCGCGGCCTCGGCTTCGAAGAAGCCCTCCGGCGCGGCGGGGTCGTACTTGGTGAACACGCCTCCACGCTATGCCCGCAACGTTTCATCGGTATGTCGGGCGAGGAACGTTCTTACGGGAGAGCTGGGGCTCAGTCGGTCAAGCGCGCTGACCACTCTCGGTCAAGCTCTGTTCGCAGCGTCTGGCGGCAGGTCTCCCGTAAGAACGATTGACCCCATTCTGCGCTTCTGACCGGGGAACACAACCTTGACTTCTACCGAATTCTGCGGTCATTCGAACAGCAGCGCCCGCAACTCGCTCTCGGCCGAGGACACCCGTGCCGGGTCGATCGTGACGCCGTGCTCGTAGTGGTCGACGACCCGAGGATCGACGTAGCTCTTCTTGGCGATCGCGGGCGTGTTGCCGAGCACCACACTGGCATCGCGCATCGCCTGGGCGAGCGCGTGCGTTCTGGCCGTCTTCTTCTGCTCGGGCCCGTGCACGGCGAGGCTCACCGCCGCGGCGATGGTGCCGTGCAGGGTGCGGAAGTCCTTCGCGGTGAACTCGCCGCCGGTGCGCTCGCGCACGTAGTCGTTGATCTCGCCCGGATCGACCGGGTGCCAGGTCTTCGTGCCCTCGTTCTTCCAGGCCAGCAGGCGCGCCTGGGGGCCGCGGCGCTTCAGGCTCCGCACGACGTGCGCGAGGTCGGCGTCGGTGATCTCCGACGACCACTCCTCGCCGCTCTTGGCCGGGAACTCGAGCTTCACCACGTCACCCGAGACCCTGGCGTGGGTGCCGAGCAGACTGGTCAGGCCGTAGCTGCCGTGCTGCTGGGCGTAGCGCTCGTTGCCGACGCGCAGCGAACCGGTGTCGAGCATCCGGAAGCCCGCCGCCAGCGCCCGCTCCCGCGGGTAGCCGTCGCGGCGCAGGTCGATCGTGACGAAGCGGCGGGCGACGGGCAGCGACTCGGCGAGGGCCAGCGCACGGTCGTACTTGATGCGGTCTTTCTGCTCACGCCAGGTGGGGTGGTAGATGTACTGGCGCCGGCCGGCGCCGTCGACACCGGTGGCCTGGATGTGGCCGTTCGCGAAGGGCGCGATCCAGACATCCGTCCACGCCGGAGGGATGGCGAGGTGCTCGATCCGGGCTCGCAGCTCCGGGTCGGTGATGGTCACCCCGTCGTCGTCGCGGTAGGTGAAGCCCTTGCCGGCCTTGAGACGGCGGATGCCCCGTCCCGATGAATCTGATCGTCGGAGGCGGGGCATCTCACCATCTAATACCCAACTGCAGCGATAGCGCCTATTCGTTGCCCACGGCTTTGTCGGCCGTGTCGCGAGCGCCGTCGACCTGGCTCTCGAACTTCTTGCCCGTGACCTTGTTGACCGCATCGGCCACGCCGTCGAGCACCTTGTCGCTGATGTCCTCCGCCTTCTCGCTCTTCAGGGC
>JBEVDR010000118.1:0-18860 GCA_040513215.1 Microbacteriaceae bacterium
GGTCCGCATCGTCCAGGACCTGCGTTCTTCGGATGTCACGACTTTCTCCCTCTGTCAAACATTGTTTACAACAGAGAATGTAAAACGCGGCAGACACCGTGTCAGGATTTTTTACATATTCGAGGGGTGCGGCGGCTCACTCAGCACCCGCAGACCCCGGGTGCGCTCGGCCCGCTCGGCAAGCTCACTGTCGGGCGGATAGCCCACCGCCATCAGCGTCAGACCCTTGGCGGGCATCACCTTGAAGTCGTTGGTGCGGGCGCGCGCATCCCGGATCACAGCCGGGTCTGCCGCCGGCAGCTTTCCTTCGCCGACCGCGACGCAGGCGCCGACCAGGGCGCGCACCATGTTGTGGCAGAACGCGTCGGCGACCACCGTCGCGCTGAGCACGCCATCGCTGTGTCGTCGCCAGCCGAACTCCTGCAGCATGCGGATCGTCGTGGCCCCCGCGCGGGGTTTGCAGTAGGACGCCCAGTCGTGCAGGCCGAGCAGCGACTGCGCCGCGGCATCCATCGCGTCCACGTCCAACTCCGCCGGGTACCAGAGCGTGTGGTTCTGCAGCAGCGGGTTGCGCGCCGCCGCCGGGTCGGCGATGCGGTACTCGTAGCGACGCCAGATCGCCGAGAAGCGGGCGTCGAATCCGTCGGGAGCCATCCGGATGTCGGATATATAGAGGTCGGCGCCGAGTCCGGCGATCCCGTTCAGCCGCTTCTGCAACGCAGCCGCCGCCGACCGAGGAGCCTTGTGGCGACCCTGACGCGGACGTTCCAGGCTGGCCAGCTGGGCGGTGGTCAGGTCGACGTGCGCGACCTGAGCGACGGCGTGCACGCCGACATCCGTGCGTCCGGCCACGGTGATATGCGGTGCGGGCGCGGTGCGGCGGAAGATCGTGGCGAGCGCCGACTCAATCTCGCCCTGCACGGTGCGTTGATCCGGCTGCTTGGCCCATCCGGCGAAGCGGGTTCCGTCATATGCGATGTCGAGTCGAAGGCGATGCATCGGTTGGTGCGGTTCCACCCCGAAAGTGTACCGAGAGCGAACGGGCGGAAACGGCGCGTCCAGCACGTCCTGAGCGTCGACCGGTCGGACACTCGGAGTAACCGGTCCCGTCGCGGTCTGCCCGCCCGAGGCCACAGCCCTCGTCGATTATGCTTGTCGCGCATTTCCTAGTTATGACTGATCTCACCACGCCGCCCGCTTCTGCGCCAAAGGTCTCGGCCGCGCCGCCGGCGAAGTCGCGGATTCTCGGGCTCGACGGCCTGCGGGCGATCGCCGTCACCGCGGTACTGATCTTCCACCTCACCCCGGGGATCCTGCCGGGTGGGTACATCGGCGTCGACATCTTCTTCGTGATCAGCGGCTTCCTGATCACCACGCTGCTGCTGCGCGAGCACCGCAGCACCGGCCGGATCGCGCTCGGGGACTTCTGGCGACGTCGAGCCCGACGGCTGCTGCCGGCCATCGGCGTGCTCGTCATCAGCTGCGGCGCGGCCGCCTGGCTGGTGGGCGGCGACATCCTGGTGAACCTCGGCTGGCAGGTCGCCGGAGCCCTGACGTTTAGCTTCAACTGGCTGTCCATTGCCGACGGCACCAGCTACTTCGACCGCACCACCCCTGAGCTGTTCCGCAACCTGTGGTCGCTCGCGGTGGAGGAGCAGTTCTACCTGCTGTGGCCACTGGCGGTGCTCGCACTCCTCGTCATCCCCCGCTGGCGGGTCAGGCTTGCCGTGGTCGCCGGGCTGGCGGCCGCGTCGGCGATCGCGATGGCCGTGCTCGTTGTGCCGGGTCAGGATGCGACCCGGGTCTACTTCGGAACTGACACTCACAGCTTCGGTCTGACGATCGGGGCTGCCCTGGCGCTGGCGAGCGCACGCTGGCCGACCGGGCAGGAGGACTGGCCACGAAAGCTGCGGATGTCGCTGGCCGCACTGGGCTGGATGGCGATCGCCGGCATCGTGGCAGTGGCGCTGCTGATGCCGTCAACCGCTGCGTTCTCGTATCGCGGTGGACTGTTGTTGGTGTCGCTGCTCGCCGCGCTGGTCATCACCGCCGCTACAGTGCCCGGCGCCGCCCTCGGCCGGTTGCTCGACAATGCCCCGATGCGCTGGGTCGGCGAGCGCAGCTACGGCCTGTACCTGTGGCACTGGCCGGTGTGGGTGTTGCTCACCGCTGCGCTGCCGGGCTGGCAGCAGTCCGATTCCGGCCTGTGGGCGCTCGGCGGTCTCGCCCTGGTGATCGCGGTGGCGGCCGCGGCCGCGTCATACCGATTCATTGAGCAGCCGATCCGCCGTAAGGGACTGCGCGCCACCGCTGTGGCGTACATCCGCTGGTGGCGGCAGCCTTGGTGGCGCGTTGTCGCCGCGGCATCCGTCACCCTCTTCATCGCCGCGACGAGCACCGCCACGATGACCGCGATTGCCCAGGACCCGGGAGCGGGCAGCGCCCAGCACGAGATCGAACGCGGTCAGGCGGCGCTGTCGCTGCCCACCCCGGAGCCGACGTCCGAAGCGCCCGCGGCGCTGCCCGGCGGCGACCAGATCACCGCGGTCGGCGACTCGGTGATGCTCGCCGTGGTGCCGGAGCTACAGCAGAATTTCCCGGGAATTAGTGTCGACGCTGTGGTCTCCCGGCAGATGCGGTCGGCACCCGACCTGCTGCGCGCGCAGCGGGATGCCGGAACGCTGCGCTCCACGGTGGTGCTCGGCCTCGGCACCAACGGGCCGATCACCACCGAGACGCTGGAGGAGGTGCGGCAGATCATCGGCTCCGACCGGCAGCTGGTGATCGTCAACGTGCAGGCGCCGCGCGGCTGGACCGACGGGGTGAACGCCACCCTGCACCAATTCGCCGACCGGTATCGGGATGTCGAGCTGGCGAACTGGCAGGGCGCCATCCAGCCGCAGCTGCACCTGCTCGCCGGCGACCAGATTCACGCCACCAGCCCCGGCGGCGTGGTCTACGCCGACGCTTTGCGCGGTGCGCTGCAGCGTCTGGCCGAGCTGCCCCCGGTGCTCGACCTCGCCGACTACGGCCTCGCCGATCTGCCGCAGTAAGCGCACCGTAAGCAACGACGAAGCGCCCCGGCAGCGTGTGATGAACTGCTCGGGGCGCTTCGCTGGTTGTTCACATTTGGGGGTCGATCACAGGGGACGGTCGCCCTCCGGCGGTGAACCCATGGCATCCTTCGCACTGGCTTGCGTGTCACCCGCAGCCGATGTGGTTTCCTGCTTCACGGTGTCCGCCGCGTCTGTGGCGGCATCCTTCACCGCGGTTGCGGCCTCCTGGGCAGGTTCCTTCAGGTTGCCGGCCATTTCCTTGGCGACATCCGCCACCTCGTCGGTGAGCGGTTCTGCCTTCTCTTTGAGTGTTCCGGCGAGCTCCTTCTCCTTCTCGCTCGCCGGGATGAGCGACGCCACGAGCAACCCGGCGCCGAACGCGATCAGCCCGACGGCCATGGGGTTGCCCTGCGCCTTCTGCGCGACAACCTGCGGCGCGTGCGCAATGCTCTCGCCAGCACTGTCACGGGCGTCAGACGCGGCGCCCATTACGCGGTCCTTCACGCTTCTGATGCTTTGCCTAGCCCGGCTGGTCTGGCGTTGCACCATCTTCGAGGGCGTGACCTTATCAGCAAGGGCATCGACGTCGTAGCCAAGGTCAGCTCTCGTCCGTTCGATGTCTGCGCGGAGTTCATTGGGATCGTTAGTCATTGGACTTCATCGTTTCTCGTGAGGGTTTCCGGAATCTTCTTGAGTGAGTCGACCGTCTTGGGCATTCCCTTGACGGACTGCATCGCCTTCTTCGCCCGCGTGTACAGGATCAGGCCGATGATCGCCCAGATCACCGCCACGACCAGCGCCGACCAGGCGTTGCCGATGAGGTACCCGAGCCCCCACCAGAGCGCGATGGAGACGAACAACAGCGTCATGACGCCGGCCACGCCGGCCCCGCCGTACAGTCCTGCGCCTTTGCCCGCGCGGGTTGCCGATTGCTGCAGCTCAGCCTTCGCGAGCTCGACCTCCTGACGCATCAGCGTCGAGATGTCTCGCGTGACTTCACCCAGCAGATCACCAAGCGACGCGCTCGCCGCTTTCTGCTCGGGGTCGGGAGGCGGAGCCGCGGGAGGAACGTAGCTCATCAGCCTGCACCGCCCATTCGTCCGCCTAGGGAACCCGGCGCCTCTGGCGGAACCAGATCCGGATCCGTGCCGGTCCGCGGCGTCTCCGTAGCACTGACCGGCGCGGCGGCCTGAGTGGGCGGCATGCCGGTGCTCGGCATGCCGGTGGCCGTGGTGGGCGGCGTGTACGCCGACGGCGGGGTGGTGGTGCCGTATGTGGAGGCGCTGTCACCCGACCGCTCCGACTCGTCCTTGGCCTCGCTCACCATCGCGCGGGTGAGGCGTCCGGCCACGAGACCGGCGCCGACTGCGACGGCGATGAACACGCCGGGCCGACGCCGGGCGAATTGCTTGACTTCGTCGAGCAGCGATCCTGGATCGCGCTGGTTGAGCCAATCGGCTACGGCGCCAGTACGGTCGGCCGCCTGGCGAACGAGGTCGCGCGCCATCCCGCTCTGCTCGGAGTTGTCGCCCATCTGTCGCAGTTCGTCGCTCATCGAGCGCAGTCCGCTCGCGACGCGCTGCTGCTGGGTGGAGGCCTGATCGGTCAGTTCGCCCCGTGCCTGATAGTAGAGCCGACGTGCCTGGGTGCCCGCTTCTTCGGCGACGCGCCCGGCTTGATCTTTGGCGACTCCGGCGACGTGTTGGCCCTTGTTCGCGGCGTCGTGGCCCAACTGGCCCGTCTGCTCCTTCAGCCCAGCATCGCTCGACACGTATCCGGTGCTTGCGACCGTGTTCGGCGGTGCTCCGGTCCCCGTGGGCACTCCGGTGCCATAAGTGTCCGTCATCATGTTTCCCTCTCGTCAGTCAGTGCATACCCGCGGCGCGAGCCGTGCGGTCGCTCCGGGCACAGGCCATCCAAGTTGACCCCCGAATGAGGGTCAAGCCCCTTGCCACAGCGCGCGATATGTGTAAACCGCGCGTGCCGATCAGCCCTAAAGCCCAGCTGGTTCCCAACTGTTTCCCGGCTCGTTCCCGGCGGGTTCCCGGCTAGTTCGCGGTCCCGGCTAGTGCCCGTGGTCCGGCTCCACGGCCGGCAACTGCTCCCCGTGCGGCCGGGCGTAGTCGCCCGGCGGGGCAGCCGCCAGCGCGGGGGTCACCAGCATCGCGACGAGCGCGGCGGTGCCGAACAGCCAGGCGAACCACCGCCCGGTCGACGGCCTGCCCAGGTGCTGCGACATCCGTCGACCCATGATCACAAGCACGGCGATTCCCGCGTTGAGCGTGGCCGCCACCCCGATCGGCAGCGGCCGGAGCATCGGCTCGAGACCCGGGGTGACCGACGACAGCATCTGCAACAGCGGCCAGCACAGGATGACCGCTACCGCGACCGTGATGGCGACAGCTGGCATGCGAACCCGGTCACCGCTCAGCAGCCACACCGCCCAGCCCAAGTGGGCGGCGCCAACGGCGACGATCACTCCCCCGACCCCGAGCGGACCCCCGGAGCCGATCGCGATCTCCACCAGGCCCGCGCCGATCGCTGCCAAGGCAGGCAGCAGGCACGCCAACGAGCCGGTTCTCGTGTCGGAGTGAACCGGGCGAGGGGCGCGGCGCGCTCCCGGCGCGTCAGGCGCGGGCAACGCCGCCTTGCGGCACCCGCTCTGCGGCGAACCCGACTGCGAGCAGAACGATGGCGCTCACCAGGTGCAGGAAGTGGTCTGCCGTGTTCAGCGCCAGGATGTTCGCCGGAGTGTCCACGATGAAGAATCCGACGATTCCGAGCAGCAGGTAGATGACTCCCACCGTGATGTTCGCCGACTTCGATGCGCGCACGCTGGTCAGCCCGGCGGTCAGGAGCGCTGCTCCGATGATCAGGTGAGCGATGTTGTGCAGCGGGTTGACCTCGAAGATGCCCAGCAGCAGGGCGCCGTCCGGGCCGACGAAGGCGACGCGTCCGGTGGCGAGGAACCCGAGGAGCCCGACCACCAGGTACACCGCACCGAAGATGGTGGCGACCAGCCGGTTGGGTGAGGACGGAATGGATGAGGTTGCGTTGCTCGATGAGGGATTGCTCGACATGGGGTTCTCCTTTGAACGGCCGCCCCCGCCGTTGTCCGCACGGAAGCGGGCCACACTCCATCAAGTGGCTGCCACTGTAGTCCCGTCCTTCATGCGCCGTAAAGGGGGGTGCGCACGTGGACGCGAGCAATCCGGATCGTGCACGGAACGGCAGTAATCCCGTGCGACGCGCCGTGCGACACCGCGTGCCGGCGGCATGTCGTCGTGCAACGCTGCCGTTCTGCGCGGTGTTAACGGCGAAAGCCCCACTCGCGATGAGTGGGGCTTTCGTTCGTGTCAGCTGACTACTTCTTGTCGTCCTCTGCAGGAGCCTCGTCGGCTGCGGTGTCCTCGGCTGCAGCCTCGTCAGCGGCAGGCGCTTCCTCGGTTGCGGCGGCGGTCTCGTCGACCTCGGTCTCCTCGGCTGCGGGAGCTTCCTCAGCAGGAGCTTCCTCGACCGGAGCGGCAGCGGGCTTCTCAGCCTTCTTGGTGCTCTTCACCTTCGGGGTGACGGGCTCGAGAACGAGCTCGATCTGCACCATCGAGGCGTTGTCGCCCTTACGGAAACCGAGCTTGGTGATGCGGGTGTATCCGCCATCACGCTCAGCAACCAGCGGCGCGATCTCGGTGAAGAGCTCGTGCACGACGGACTTGTCGCTGATGACGCCGAGCACGCGGCGGCGAGCATGCAGGTCGCCACGCTTCGCGAACGTGATGAGACGCTCGGCTACCGGGCGAAGGCGCTTGGCCTTGGTCTCGGTGGTCTTGATGCTCTTGTGCGTGAAGAGCGCCGCGGCGAGGTTGGCGAGCATCAGGCGCTCGTGAGCCGGGCCGCCTCCGAGGCGGGGGCCCTTAGTGGGTGTAGGCATTGTTTCTGTTCTCCGTTGTCAAAAAGTCGTCAGCGCGCGGGCGAGCTGATCAGTTGGTCTCGTCGTCGTAGCCGCCGTAGAAGTGGGCGCCGTCGAAGCCGGGAACGGCGTCCTTCAGCGAAAGGCCCATTTCAACCAGCTTGTCCTTGACCTCATCCACCGACTTCTGACCGAAGTTGCGGATGTTCATGAGCTGGGTTTCCGACAGTGCGACGAGCTCGCTGACGGTGTTGATGCCCTCGCGCTTGAGGCAGTTGTAGCTGCGCACCGACAGGTCGAGGTCTTCGATCGGCATGCTGAGCTCGCTGGAGAGCACGGCGTCGACCGGCGCGGGGCCGATCTCGATTCCCTCGGCCGCGGAGTTGAGCTCGCGGGCCAGTCCGAACAGCTCGACCAGGGTCTTACCGGCGGATGCGATGGCGTCGCGGGGGCTGATCGCGTTCTTGGTCTCGACGTCAACCACGAGGCGGTCGAAGTCGGTACGCTCACCCGCACGGGTGGCCTCCACCTTGTAGGTGACCTTGAGCACGGGCGAGTAGATCGAGTCGACCGGGATCTGGCCGGCTTCGCTGAACTCGCTGCGGTTCTGGGTCGCCGACACGTAGCCGCGGCCACGCTCGATGGTCAGTTCAAGCTCGAACTTGGCCTGGTCGTTGAGGGTCGCGATGACCAGGTCGGGGTTGTGGATTTCCACACCGGCCGGCGCCGAGATGTCGGCGGCGGTGACCTCACCGGCGCCCTGCTTGCGCAGGTAGGCGGTGATCGGCTCATCGTGCTCGCTCGACACGACGAGCTGCTTGATGTTCAGGATGATCTCGGTGACGTCTTCCTTGACACCGGGGACAGTGCTGAACTCGTGCAGCACGCCGTCGATGCGGATGCTGGTCACGGCTGCGCCGGGGATCGACGACAGCAGGGTGCGACGCAGTGAGTTACCGAGGGTGTATCCGAAGCCAGGCTCGAGCGGCTCAATGATGAACCGTGACCGGAATTCTGAGATGTTCTCTTCGGTGAGAGTGGGACGCTGTGCAATGAGCACTAGTTATTCCTTTCGGCAAAGTGTCCGCTATATGACACTGAGTAGGGTCGACCGGGTGGCTGGCCCGTCGGTTCGTTATTGAGTTGTTCCCCACGGGGCAAGCCCGCCCCATCCTCGTCGGCATGACGAAGGTCGGGGCGGGCCAGCCACGGGGCTAGGAATGCTGCTTAAACGCGACGACGCTTCGGCGGGCGGCATCCGTTGTGCGCCTGCGGGGTGACGTCGTTGATCGAACCGACCTCGAGGCCTGCGGCCTGAAGCGAGCGGATCGCGGTCTCACGTCCGGAGCCGGGGCCCTTGACGAAGACGTCGACCTTCTTCATGCCGTGCTCCTGCGCCTGGCGGGCGGCCGACTCGGCTGCCAGCTGGGCGGCGTACGGGGTCGACTTACGCGAGCCCTTGAAGCCGACGCCACCGGACGAAGCCCAGCTGATGACCGCTCCGGTCGGGTCGGTGATCGAAACGATCGTGTTGTTGAACGTCGACTTGATGTGGGCCTGGCCCACTGCGATGTTCTTCTTTTCCTTGCGGCGGGGCTTGCGCGCGGCCGTCTTAGGTGCTGCCATTCTCTACTCCTGAAATCCTGGGGAGCGCGGGCCGGGGCCTAGCGCGCCTTCTTCTTGCCGGCGACGGTGCGCTTCGGTCCCTTGCGGGTGCGCGCATTGGTCTTCGTGCGCTGTCCGCGCACAGGAAGGCCGCGACGGTGGCGGATTCCTTCGTAGCTGCCGATCTCGACCTTGCGGCGGATGTCGGCGGCGACCTCACGGCGGAGGTCACCCTCAACCTTGTAGTTACCTTCGATGTGGTCGCGCAGTGCAACCAGCTGGTCGTCGGTCAGATCCTTGACGCGGATGTTTCCATCGATTGCGGTGTCGCTGAGGGTCTGAAGTGCCCGAGTGCGGCCAACACCGTAGATGTATGTCAGTGCGACTTCCACGCGCTTTTCGCGCGGGATGTCTACGCCGGCAAGACGTGCCATTGTGGCTTCTCCTGTGAGTGAGTGGAGGTCTGTAACAACATCGGTGCCTGGGCCTCCAACCCAGGGTGTCCACATCCCACCCGCTCATCGAGCTTGTGGAGATGTTTCTGACGTTGCTATGTAGTTGTATTCAGTTGTGGTCCCGGTGCCCGATTGCTCGAGCGCCGGTCGCTACTAACCCTGACGCTGCTTGTGGCGCGGGTTCTGGCAGATGACCATGACGTTGCCGTGACGACGAATGACCTTGCACTTGTCGCAGATCGGCTTAACGCTGGGCTTGACCTTCATGTTGTTTCCTTAGTTCGCTGGCGTCGTGCTCGAGCTTGCGCTCAAGTCGTTCCTTATCCAGCAGTCGCTACTTGTAGCGGTAGACGATCCGGCCGCGGGTCAGGTCGTAAGGACTCAACTCCACGATCACGCGGTCCTCGGGGAGGATACGGATGTAGTGCTGACGCATTTTGCCCGAGATGTGGGCAAGCACTCGGTGACCGTTGGTCAACTCAACGCGGAACATCGCGTTGGGCAGAGCTTCGATCACAGAGCCTTCGATCTCGATGACGCCGTCTTTTTTGGCCATAGCCTCACTGTCACTAATAGTTGTACTGCTGGTCGTGCGGATGGATTGTGGTGAAAAAGGCACAGCCAATGGCTGGCACGAGACACCAAGGAACTAGCTTAGGTTAATATCGCGTTTCGCGCCACTCGGCGGCTATACTCCCCCACCGAGCGAATCACGCGGCTAGGCGATCGGGGTGGGGGTGACCCCGAACGAGGCGAGGCCCGCAGCTCCGCCGTCCTCGGCGGTGAGCACCCAGATTCCGTCGGCGTGTACCGCGACCGAATGTTCGAAGTGGGCGCCGGCGCTGCCGTCGGTGGTCACGACGGTCCAGTCATCGGCGAGCACCTTGGTCTCGTTGGTGCCGAGGGTGACCATCGGCTCGATGGCGACCACGAGTCCGGGCTTCACCGCGGGACCGTTGTGCCGCACCCGGTAGTTGAACACCGGGGGTTCCTCGTGCATCGACCGGCCGATGCCGTGCCCGATGTACTCCTCCAGGATGCCGAACTCGCCGCGTGACTCGATGGCGTCTTCGATCGCCGCGCCGATCTCGTTGAGGTGACGAGCGGTGGACAGTGCGGCGATGCCCGCCCAGAGCGAGTGCTCCGTGACATCCGCCAGTCGCTGCCGGTCTGCCACGACCTCGGGCCGTGACGGGTCGGGGATGACCACGGTGATTGCCGAGTCGCCGTTCCAGCCGTCGACGTCGGCGCCGCTGTCCACCGAGACGATGTCACCGGGTTGCAGCACGCGGTCGCCAGGGATGCCGTGCACCACTTCGTCGTTCACCGAGATGCACACGGTGTGGTGGTAGCCGGGCACCATCGCGAAGTTAGGCTGGCCGCCGAGCGACCGGATCGTCTCTTCGGCGATCCGGTCGATTTCGATGGTGCTGACACCGGCGCGGATCGCCGGGCGCACCGCAGCAAGCGATGCGGCCGTGACCGCGCCGGGACGCAGCATCAATCGCAGTTCTGCCGGGGTCTTGTACAGCCCCCGGGTTTTGAAGCCCATGGAATCCGCTTACGCGGCGGTGCCGAGGCCGCGCCCGGTGAGCGCGGAGACGATACGGTCGGTGACCTCGTCAACGGCGCCGATCGCGTTGATCGGGACGAGCAGGTCGCGGGAGCCGTAGATTCCGATCAGCGGTTCGGTCTGCTCGCGGTACACGTCGAGGCGGTGACGCACGACCTCATCGGTGTCGTCGGCGCGGCTCTGCTCCACGGCGCGCTTGCGCAGCCGCTCGATCACAATCTCCGGGTCGGCCTGCAGCTCAACCACGGCGTCCAGTGCGGTGCCATTGCCGGCGAGGTACTCGTCGAGCTCGCGAACCTGGTCGGTGGTGCGCGGGTATCCGTCGAGCAGGAAGCCGTTTGCGGCATCCGCTTCACCGAGGCGATCGCGGATGAGGGCGTTGGTCAGGCTGTCCGGCACGTTGTCGCCGGCGTCCATGTACGCCTTGGCTGCCAGGCCCAACTCGGTCTCGTTCTTCACGTTGAAGCGGAAGATGTCGCCGGTGGAGATGGCGGGGATGCCGTAGCGCTCGGCCAGGTGCACGGCCTGCGTGCCCTTGCCGGCGCCGGGCGGGCCGATCAGCAGAAGTCGGGGGCGGTTGGTCATCGGAGAAGTCCCTCATAGTGACGCTGCTGCAGCTGCGAGTCGATCTGCTTGACCGTCTCGAGGCCGACACCAACGATGATCAGAATGCTGGCGCCACCGAAGGGGAAGTTCTGGTTGGCGCCCACTGTTGCCAGCGCGATGAGCGGGATAAGCGCCACGATGCCGAGGTACAGCGACCCGGGCAGGGTGATCCGGGTGAGTACGTAGTCGAGGTACTCGGCGGTCGGCCGGCCGGCGCGGATGCCGGGGATGAAGCCGCCGTACTTCTTCATGTTGTCGGCAACCTCTTCAGGGTTGAACGTGATCGCGACGTAGAAGTAGGTGAAGCCGACGATGAGCAGGAAGTACACCAACATGTACAGCGGGTTGTCGCCGGAGGTGAAGTTGTCGGTGATCCAGATCACCCAGTCGGCGGGAACCTGTCCTGCCGGCGGCTGGTTGAACTGCGCGATCAGCGCGGGCAGGTACAGCAGCGACGACGCGAAGATGACGGGCACGACGCCGGCCATGTTCACCTTGATCGGGATGTAGGTGTTGTTGCCACCATAGGTGCGGCGGCCGACCATACGCTTCGCGTACTGAACCGGGATGCGGCGCTGGGACTGCTCGACGAACACGACGGCGGCCATGATGACCAGGCCCATCGCGATGACGATCAGGAACAGGTCGAAGCCCTCGGAAACCTGGATGGCCCAGAGCGCGGACGGGAAGGTCGCGGCGATGGATGTGAAGATGAGCAGCGACATGCCGTTGCCGATGCCGCGCTCGGTGATGAGCTCCCCCATCCACATGATGAGGCCGGTGCCGGCGGTCATGGTGATGACCATGAGCAGGATGGCGTACCAGGACGAGTCGGTGATCAGCTGCGTGCACTCGGCGACGCCGGTCGAACCGAACAGGGCGCCGCTGCGGGCGACGGTGATCAGCGTGGTGGACTGCAGCACGCCGAGCGCGATGGTGAGGTAGCGCGTGTACTGGGTCAGCTTGGCCTGGCCAGACTGACCTTCCTTGTACAGCGACTCGAAGTGAGGGATGACCACGCGCAGCAGCTGCACGATGATCGAGGCCGTGATGTACGGCATGATGCCGAGCGCAAACACCGACAGCTGGAGCAGTGCTCCACCGCTGAACAGGTTGACGAGCTCGTAGAGGCCTGACGTGTCGGCGTTGCCGGCGAGGCAGCTCTGCACGTTGCCATAGTCGACGAACGGTGCCGGGATGAATGAGCCTAGGCGGAACAGCGCAACAATGCCGAGCGTGAACCCGATCTTCCTGCGAAGGTCAGGCGTGCGAAAGATTCGCGCGACCGCACGGAACACGGGGCCTCCTGTTAGTGAAACGGGTTTTTGTGGGGGTGGCCCAGAGGACCACCCCCGAACGACTACTTGACGGAGCCGCCGGCTGCGACGATCTTCTGCTCCGCGGAGCTTGAGACCTTGTCGACAGCAACAGTCAGCTTAACGTCAATGTCACCCTGGCCAAGAACCTTGACCTTTTCATTCTTGCGCACTGCGCCCTTGGCGACGAGATCACTGATGGTGACCTCCCCTCCCTTGGGGTACAGCTCGACGAGCTTCTCCAGGTTGACAACCTGGTACTCGACGCGGAACGGGTTCTTGAACCCGCGCAGCTTCGGGGTACGCATGACCATGTTCAGCTGGCCACCCTGGAAGCCGGGGCGCACCGAGTAGCGAGCCTTGGTTCCCTTGGTACCGCGTCCTGCCGTCTTACCCTTCGAGCCTTCACCGCGTCCGACGCGGGTCTTGGCCTTCTTGGATCCGGCGGCGGGGCGCAGGTGGTGGACCTTCAGGACCTGGGCGCGAGCCTCGGTCTCTTCAGCCTTCTTGGCAGGTGCCTTCTTGGCCGGAGCCTTGGCAGATGCCGAGGCATCCGACTTGGCAGCAGCAGCCTTGGCGGGCGCCTTCTTCTCAGCAGCCGGCTTGTCAGCAGCGGTCTTGGCCGCGGGCTTCGTGGCCGGAGCCTTGTCGGCAGCAGCCTTAGCCGGTGCCTTCTTGGTGGCTTCTTCCTCAGCCATTAGTCAATCTCCTCCACCTTCACCAGGTGAGCGACAGTGCGAACGTACCCGCGGTTCTGCGCGTTGTCTTCGCGAACCACGACGTCGCCGATGCGCTTCAGCCCAAGGCTGCGCAGCGTGTCGCGCTGGTTCTGCTTCTCACTAATCTTGCCCTTGATCTGGGTCACCTTCAGGTTCGCCATCAGACACCTGCCTTCGCGTCGGCCTCGGCGCGCACCAGGCGAGCCGGAGCAACATCCTCGAAGTCGAGGCCACGACGTGCGGCAACCGCGCGAGGCTCCTCGAGGCTCTTCAGAGCGGCAACGGTCGCGTGCACGATGTTGATCGTGTTCGACGAACCCAGCGACTTGCTCAGCACGTCGTGGATGCCGGCGCACTCGAGTACGGCGCGCACCGGACCACCGGCGATAACACCGGTACCGGCAGCGGCCGGACGCAGCAGCACAACGCCGGCTGCGGCCTCACCCTGAACCGGGTGCGGGATCGTCTTCAGAACGCGGGGAACGCGGAAGAAGTTCTTCTTCGCTTCCTCGACGCCCTTGGAGATCGCCGTAGGCACCTCGCGGGCCTTGCCGTATCCAACGCCGACCAGGCCGTTGCCGTCACCGACGACTACGAGAGCGGTGAAGCTGAAACGACGACCACCCTTGACGACCTTGGACACGCGGTTGATGGTGACGACGCGCTCCAGGAACTGGCTCTTGTCAGCGTCACGGCTGCCGCGGTCACGGTTGGGGTTGCGCTCACGGCTGCCACGACGGGCCTCGCGAGGCTCGGTCGAGGGCTCGGAAGACGCTGCGGTCTCCACGGGTGCCTCAGCGACCACTTCTTGTTCCTTCTTGATTTCGCTCACAGGTTCAATCCGCCCTCTCGAGCTCCCTCGGCGATAGCAGCGACGCGACCCGCGTACTTGCTGCCACCACGGTCAAATACGACGGCCTCAATACCGGCCTTCTTTGCACGCTCGGCGACGAGTTCGCCGACCTTGCGCGACTTGGCGGTCTTGTCGCCATCGAAGCCGCGCATGTCGGCTTCCATGGTCGATGCCGACGCGAGGGTGATGCCCTGTGCGTCGTCGACAACCTGCACGAACACGTGACGTGCCGAACGGGTGACGACCAGACGGGGACGCTCTGCGCTGCCGACGATCTTCTTGCGAAGACGAGTGTGACGGCGAGCCTTGGCTGCGGACTTGCTCTTGCCTCTAGTTCCGAGACCCATGGTTACTTACCAGCCTTTCCGGCCTTGCGGCGGACAACTTCGCCGGCGTACCGAACACCCTTGCCCTTGTAGGGTTCAGGCTTGCGGATCTTCCGGATGTTAGCCGCAGCTTCGCCAACGGCCTGCTTGTCGATGCCGCTGACGGTGATCTTGTTGTTGCCCTCGACCGAGAAGCTGATGCCGGCGGGCGGCTCAACCGTGACCGAGTGCGAGAAGCCGAGCGCCAATTCCAGCGCGCTGCCCTTGGCTGCGACGCGGTAACCGGTTCCAACGACCTCGAGGCCCTTGGTGTAACCCTCGGTGACACCGACGATGTTGTTGGCAATGAGAGTACGGGTGAGGCCGTGCAGCGAACGCGATTCGCGCTCGTCGTTCGGGCGAGTGACCAGAACCTGGCCGTCCTCAACCTTGACCTCGATGGGGTTCGCGACGGCGAGCGTCAGCTCACCCTTCGGTCCCTTGACGGTGACGACAGAGCCATCAACCTTGACGTCGACCCCAGACGGGATCGAAACGGGAACTCGTCCAATACGTGACATGTTGGGTTACCACACGTAGGCGAGGACTTCCCCACCTACGCCCTTCTTCGTAGCCTGGCGGTCGGTCAGGAGCCCCGACGACGTCGACAGGATGGCAACGCCAAGGCCGCCGAGAACCATGGGGATCTCCGTCGACTTTGCGTACACGCGGAGACCGGGCTTCGACACGCGCTTGATGCCCACGATGGAGCGCTCGCGGTTCGGGCCGTACTTGAGGCTGAGGGTAAGGGTCTGTCCGACGCGAGCGTCTTCGACCTTCCACTCGGAGATGTAACCCTCACGCTTGAGGATTTCAGCAATGTGCGACTTGAGCTTGCTGTTCGGCAGCGACACGGTGTCGTGGTGCGCCGAGTTTGCGTTGCGCAGTCTGGTCAGCAGGTCTGCGACCGGATCTGTCATCGTCATACGATGTATTTCCTTTTCTCGTCCGGTTTCGACATCCGTTACGCGAATGCCGACCTGGGCGACTAGTCGGCCAACAGGGTTGAAGGCCGAACGTGATCATACCCGGTCTACGGCCTGAGCCGTGACCGGGTACCCGGTGGCCGGGTTCAAATCGAACCCGGCCACCGCTCGTTGTTGTTTAGTTGTTCTCTTCCGACTTGAACGGGAAGCCGAGCGCCTTGAGCAGCGCGCGTCCTTCGTCGTCCGTCTTCGCGGTGGTCACGATGGTGATGTCGAAGCCACGAACGCGGTCGATCTTGTCCTGGTCGATCTCGTGGAAGACCGACTGCTCCTGCAGACCGAACGTGTAGTTGCCGTTGCCGTCGAACTGCTTCGGCGACAGGCCACGGAAGTCGCGGATGCGGGGAAGCGCGAGCGACAGCAGACGGTCGAGGAACTCCCAGGCGCGGTCACCGCGGAGGGTGACGTGGGCGCCGATGGGCATTCCCTCGCGCAGCTTGAACTGGGCGATCGACTTGCGGGCCTTGGTGACCTGCGGCTTCTGACCGGTGATCGCGGTGAGGTCCTTGACGGCCCCATCGATGACCTTGCCGTCGCGGGCTGCCTCGCCGACACCGGTGTTCACGACGATCTTGACGAGACCGGGAACCTGGTGCACGTTAGTGAACCCGAACTCCTCGGTCAGCGCCGCAATGATCTCGCTGCGGTACTTCTGCTTGAGGCGCGGCTGGATTTTGCCAGCTACTTCTGCAGTGTTGGTCATTAGAGGTTCTCACCTGACTTCTTGGCGTAACGGACGCGAACGGTCTTGTTGACACCGTTCTTCTCGACCGTCTCCGTGCGGAAGCCGACTCGCGTGGGCTTCTTGGTCTTGGGGTCGACCAGGGCGACGTTCGAGATGTGGATCGACGCCTCGTGCGTCTCAATGCCACCGGTCTTGGTGCCACGCTGGGTCTGGCCGACGCGAACGTGCTTGGTGACGAAGTTGACACCCTCCACGATTACGCGGTTCTTCTCCACGAGCACCTCGATGACGCGTCCCTGCTTGCCGCGGTCTCCGCCGCGTTCCTGGGTTGCGCCGTTGATGACCTGAACCAGGTCACCCTTCTTGATCTTTGCCATGACTAAATGACCTCCGGGGCCAGCGAGATGATCTTCATGAACTTCTTGTCACGGAGCTCACGGCCAACCGGGCCGAAGATACGGGTGCCGCGGGGGTCACCATCGTTCTTCAGGATCACGGCGGCGTTCTCGTCAAACTTGATGTACGAGCCATCGGCGCGACGGGTCTCTTTCTTCGTGCGAACGATGACCGCCTTGACGACGTCACCCTTCTTCACGTTGCCGCCAGGGATTGCGTCCTTGACGGTGGCGACGATGACGTCACCGAGGCCCGCGTAGCGACGACCGGAGCCGCCGAGCACGCGAATGGTCAGAATCTCCTTGGCGCCGGTGTTGTCGGCAACCTTGAGTCGGGATTCCTGCTGAATCACTTCTGTCTCCTTTTACGCGAAGTAAGCGCGAGGCTTACTTGGCCTTCTCGACGATTTCGACGAGGCGCCAGCGCTTCGAAGCGGACAGGGGACGGGTCTCGCTGATCACAACGAGGTCGCCGATGCCGGCAATGTTCTGCTCATCGTGCGCCTTCACCTTGGAGGTGCGGCGGATGACCTTGCCGTACAGCGGGTGCTTCACGCGGTCTTCAACCTCGACGACGATGGTCTTGTCCATCTTGTCGCTGCTGACGTAACCACGGAGCGTCTTGCGGTGACCGCGCACAGGAGCCTCGGCGGCGACCTTCTCTTCGGCCTTAGCCATTACTTGGCCTCCTCGGTCTCGGTTGCCTCAGGTGCTGCTTCCGCGGCATCCTTCTTGGCCTTGGTCTTCTTCTCGGCCTTGGCGGGAGCCTCGACCGGTGCGGGTGTTGCGCGAATGCCCAGCTCACGTTCACGGATGACCGTGTAGATGCGGGCAATATCGCGCTTGACCGCACGCAGGCGGCCGTGGGACTCGAGCTGACCCGTTGCGGACTGGAAGCGCAGGTTGAACAGCTCTTCCTTGGCCTTCTTCAGCTCGTCGACGAGTCGTTCGTCTTCAAAAGTGTCGAGCTCGACGGGGCTGAGCTCCTTGGAACCGATCGCCATTATGCGTCGCCCTCCTCGCGCTTGATGATTCGTGCCTTGAGGGGCAGTTTGTGGATTGCACGGGTGAGTGCTTCGCGAGCGAGTTCCTCGCTCACACCGGCGACCTCAAAGAGGACGCGGCCCGGCTTGACGTTCGCGACCCACCACTCGGGTGAACCCTTACCGGAACCCATGCGGGTTTCGGCCGGCTTCTTGGTGAGTGGACGGTCGGGGTAGATGTTGATCCACACCTTTCCGCCACGCTTGATGTGACGCGTCATGGCGATACGAGCGGACTCGATCTGACGGTTGGTCACGTAAGCGGGCGTGAGGGCCTGGATACCGTATTCACCAAAGCTGACCTTGGTGCCACCAGTGGCCTGGCCGCTACGGCCGGGGTGGTGCTGCTTGCGGTGCTTGACACGACGGGGAATAAGCATTGTTACGCCTCAACTCCTGCGGTGGCGGGCGCCTCGGCGCGCGGGGCGCGGCGGCGGTCTCCGTCACGACGCTCGGGGCGCGACGACTTCTGGTTCGCCTGCTCGCGAGCGAGTTCCTTGTTGGTGATTTCACCCTTGTAGATCCAGACCTTCACGCCGATGCGGCCGAAGGTGGTGCGAGCCTCGTAGAAGCCGTAGTCGATGTTCGCGCGCAGCGTGTGCAGCGGAACGCGACCCTCGCGGTAGAACTCCGAGCGGCTCATTTCAGCGCCACCGAGGCGACCGGACACCTGGATGCGAACACCCTTGGCGCCGGCGCGCTGAGCACCCTGCAGGCCCTTACGCATCGCGCGGCGGAAGGCCACGCGGGCGCTGAGCTGCTCGGCGATGCCCTGAGCGACCAGCTGTGCATCCTGCTCGGGGTTCTTCACCTCGAGGATGTTCAGCTGGATCTGCTTGCCGCTGAGCTTCTCGAGGTCGGCGCGGATGCGCTCGGCCTCTGCTCCACGACGGCCAATGACGATACCCGGGCGAGCCGTGTGGATGTCCACGCGGACACGGTCACGGGTGCGCTCGATTTCGATCTTCGACACGCCTGCGCGGTCGAGGCTCGTCTTCAGCATGTTGCGGATCTTGATGTCTTCGGTCACGTAGTCGCTGTAGCGCTGACCCGGCTTCGTCGAGTCAGAGAACCAACGCGACACGTGGTCGGTGGTGATGCCCAGACGGAAGCCGTACGGGTTTACTTTCTGTCCCATTACTTCGTACCCTCCTCAGGAGTGGCGAGCACAACAGTGATGTGGCTGGTGCGCTTCAGGATCTGGAATGCGCGACCCTGTGCACGCGGCTGGAAACGCTTGAGGGTCGTGCCCTCATCGACGTATGCCTTCGCGACGTACAGGTCCTGCTCGTCCAG
>JBEVDR010000119.1:0-5883 GCA_040513215.1 Microbacteriaceae bacterium
GAGCCAATCGGGTCAGGCTCTTCATCGAGAAAGCTAAGGATTCCCTGCGACGAGCCGCAACTACCCCTCGAGCAGGTCGGTCAGCTCCAGCCAGCGCGTCTCGAGCACGGCAACCTGCTGCTCGAGCGCCCGCTGCGAGGCCTGCAACTCGCCGAGACCGGCGTAATCGGCCTGGTCATGCGTCGCGAATGCCACGTGCTGCTTCTCGAGCTCACCGGCCAGCTTCTTCAGCTTGCGATCGGCCGCGGCGAGTTCCTTCTCCGCGTTGCGACGCTCGGCGCCGCCGAGGCCGGGTTTCGACGCGGCTGGCTTCCCGCCGTTGCCGCTCGTCGCCGCTTGCCCGTCGCCCGTCGGCGCGAGGCGCAACTGCAGGTACTCCTCCACCCCACCCGGCAGGTGCCGGAAGTGGCCGTGCATCACCGCGTACTGCTGGTCGGTGACGCGCTCGACCAAGTACCGGTCGTGGCTGACGACGAGGAGCGTACCGGGGAAGGAGTCGAGCAGGTCCTCCATCGCGGCAAGCATGTCGGTGTCGAGGTCGTTGGTGGGCTCATCGAGGATCAGAACGTTCGGCTCATCCAGCAAAATCAGCAACAGCTGCAGCCGACGCTTCTGGCCACCGCTCAAATCCTTCACCGGGGTGCTCAGCTGCGCACTGTCGAAGCCGAGCCGCTCGAGCAGCTGCCCGGGCGTGACTTCCTTGCCGCCCGCGACATACGACGACTTCTGCCGGCCGATGATGGCGCGCACCGGCTCGTGCTGCACTTCGGCGAGCTCGGCGAGCTGCTGGTCGAGGATCGCGATCTTCACGGTCTTGCCGCGCTTGACGCGGCCGCTGGTGGGCTGCACCGCTCCGGCGACCAGCCCGAGCAGGGTGGACTTGCCGGCCCCGTTCACCCCGAGAATGCCGGTGCGCTCGCCCGGAGCGATCCGCCACTCGACATCCTTCAGTACGGTCTTCTCACCGTAGGTGACGCCCACGTCAAGCAGGTCGACGACGTCCTTGCCGAGGCGCTGCATAGCCATCGACTGCAGCGACACGGTGTCGCGCGGCGGAGGTTCGTTCGCGATGATCTCGTACGCGGCATCCATTCGGAACTTCGGCTTGGTCGACCGGGCCGGTGCCCCGCGGCGCAGCCAAGCGAGTTCCTTGCGCATGATGTTCTGCCGTTTGGACTCGGATGCCGCAGCCTGCCGGTCGCGCTCGACGCGCTGCAGGATGTAGGCCGCGTAGCCGCCCTCGAACGGTTCGATGATGCGGTCGTGCACTTCCCAGGTGTCGGTGGAGACCTCGTCAAGGAACCACCGGTCGTGCGTCACGACAATGAGACCGCCCTGGTTGGCCGGCCAGCGCTTCTTCAGGTGCTCGGCGAGCCAGGCGATGCCCTCGACGTCAAGGTGGTTGGTGGGCTCGTCGAGGAAGATGACATCCCAGTCACCGACCAGCAGCGCGGCAAGCGCAACACGGCGACGCTGGCCACCGCTCAGGTCGCCGATGCGAGCTTCCCAGGGGATGTCGCCGACCAGGCCCGCGATCACGTCGCGCACCCGGGCGTCGCCGGCCCACTCGTACTCCTCGCGGTCGCCGACGATGGCGTGGCTGAGGATCAGGTCATCCGGGAGCTCATCGGCCTGGTCGAGCATGCCGAGGGTGACGCCGCCGCGCCGGGTGACGCGGCCGCCGTCGGGCTCGATGCGTCCGGCGAGCAGCTTGATCAGCGTGGACTTGCCGTCACCGTTGCGGCCAACCACGCCGACACGGTCGCCCTCGTTGAGCCCGATCGTCACATTGTCAAACACGACGCGGGTAGGGAATTCGAGGTGGAGCGCTTCGGCTCCTAAGAGGTGTGCCACGGGTAACGAGGCTACCGGAGTGCGGCTGGGCGGATGCCCGGCTCCCCGCCGCGGCGGAGAGCGAGTAGCTCAGGCGTTCGCCCGCGCCGGGGTTGTCACCTCGGTGCTCTGCACCGATCGCGGCATCCTCAGCTGCACGTGCCGCGCATTCTGCTGCAACCGGGTGAGCTGGGGTGCGATCCCGGGCTAGTCCGCGATGATACGGGCTCCGTGCACCGGACCCGTCACGCGCACCACGTTCAGCTGCGCGGCGCTCAGCGCGATCTGCAGCTCCAGCGCGCTGTCGAGGTCGGCGGCGAGGAAGGCCACGGTCGGCCCTGAGCCCGACACGATCCCGGCCAGTGCCCCGTTCTCCTCGCCAAGTTCGAGCACCGTGGTCAGGCCGTGCTCCAAGTGCAGCGCCGGCGCCTGGAGGTCGTTGTGCAGGGTCTCGGCGAGCATGTGCGGGTCGCCGGCGCGCAGCGCGTGCAGCACGTGCATGTCCACGTTGGGCGCGGCGGTGACGGGCAGGATGTCGCGGCCGTTGCGTTCGCGGTGCTCATCCAGCGCGTGGTACACCACGGGGGTGGAGAGCCCGAACTCGGCGAGCACGAGCACCCACTGGAACTGTCCGCGCGCCAGCGCCGGACTGAGCTGATCGCCGCGCCCGGTGCCGATAGCGGTGCCGCCGGTCAGCGCGAAGGGTACGTCGGCGCCGAGTCGCGCCGCGAGTTCGAGCAGCTCCTCTCGGGGAAGGTCGGTGCCCCAGAGCGCGTCGCACGCCAGCAGGGTGGCCGCGGCATCCGCTGATCCGCCGCCCATTCCGCCGGCGACTGGCACATGCTTCTCGATCTCGAGGCGGACGCCGCCGCTGTGCCCGGTGGTCGATGCCAGCAGCTTCGCCGCCTTGATCGCGATATTCGAATCGTCGGTGGGCACCCGTTCCAGCGACACGGTGCCGGTGACGGTGACCGAGAAGTCGTCGGCCGGGTAGGCGCGCACATCCTCGTACAGCGAGACCGACTGGAATGCCGTCGCGAGGTCGTGATAACCGTCATCCTGCAACGATCCGACTTTGAGGAAAACATTGATCTTGCCCGGCGCCCTCGTATGCACCATACGAGGAGCAGAACCGGCTGTCATGCAACTAACTTACTGGTGCGGCGAGCGCCCACTGTGAACGCTCCATCGGTCGAGGCGGGCACCGTCAATCGAGGGCCGCGGCGACATCGGTGAGCAGGCGGGCGAGGGTCGGCTTGGCGTGCTCCACCCGGGAACCGTCGATGATGCCGGAGTGCGTCAGGTTGAGCGCGGTCTTTCCGTTCTTGTCTTCGAGAGAGGCAAGCACGGCCTCACCGTTGATCTTCCAGCGGGCGTACGGGCGCTTCACCTCGCTCTTCGACGAGGACGGTGCATCACCGAACTCGGCGGAGAGCACACGGATCGTGGCCTCGAGCACCGCCGGCACCGGATGCGGCAGCGTCTTGCTGCTGCTCACCGAGAAAGTGCCGTCGCCCTGCTGGCCGGGCAGCCGCATCCCGCGTTCCTGTTCGTAGCGCACGGTGACGCTCTGCGCCCACCAGCCATCGACACCGTGCACGTCGACCAGCCAGCGGGCGATCTCGGTGTGGGTCCACAGGGTGGCCTTTTCGGCGTCGAGCAGTGCGAACCAGTCGCCCGGCGGCTTGCCGGTGGCCTTCAGCATGGCCTCGTCGCTGAGGTTGCTCTTGTGATCGGATACGCCGTTGCTCATGCCCCCAGTCTGGCAGCAGCCTTCGCTGATTGAGTAGGCGCGCAGCGCCGTATCGAAATCACCCGGGCAGGCACGGCACGTGCGCAGAACGGCAGCGATTCGGGGCGACGCGCCGTGCGGCAAGGGGTTGGGACGGCGTGTCGGCGCGGAATGCGGCCGTTGTGCGCGGCGCCGGGTTTCGAGACGCTCGCTACGCTCGCTCCTCAACCAACGACGCGAGACTGCGGAAGGCGGCCTCCTTAACTAGCGGTGGAGGCGGCGGTGCGCACCACCCGCAGGAAGTCGTCGATCGTCAGCTCCTCGCCGCGCGCGGTCGGCTTCAGCCCGGCCGCTTCCAGGCGGGCGGATGCCGTGGCTGAGTCCCCGAACACCACCGACAGCGACTGCCGCAGCATCTTCCGGCGCTGCTGGAACGCAGCATCCACCAGCTCGAAGGTGGCCAGCCGTTCCGCTTCGGTGCCGGGCGCCTCGCCCCGTTCGAAGCCGACCAGGATCGAGTCGACGTTCGGCACCGGCCAGAACACCTGCCGGCTGACCAGCCCCGACGTCTTCCACTTGCCGTACCAGGCGGCCTTCAGGCTGGGCGCGCCGTACACCTTCGAGCCTGGACCGGCGGCGAGCCGCTGCCCGACCTCGGCCTGCACCATCACCAGCCCGTGCTCGAGCGATGGGAAGTGCTCGAGGAAGTGCAGCAGCACCGGCACCGAGATGTTGTACGGCAGGTTCGCGACCAGGGCCGACGGCTCGGCCGGCAACGAAGTGACCCGCATGGCGTCGTTCGTGACGACCGTGAGTGGCGCGCCCGGCTGCAGCAGTTCCACCGTCTTCGGCAGCTGCTCGGCCAGGCGCTTGTCGATTTCGACGGCGATGACGGATGCGCCGGCCTCCAGCAGCCCGAGCGTCAACGAGCCGAGACCCGGTCCGATCTCGACCACGGTCGAGCCCTGGGCGACGTGCGCGGCCGCGACGATGCGCCGCACCGTGTTGCCGTCGTGCACGAAGTTCTGGCCGAGCTTCTTGGTCGGCTGGATGTCGAGCAGCTCGGCCAGGTCGCGGATCTCCGCCGGCCCGAGCAGGCTCATTGCGCGACCACCGGTTCGGAATCCCAGCTGCCGTACACCGCTTCGGTGTTTGACGAGATCTGGGCGGCGAGCATCGACACGTCGGTGCCGAGGTGCGCGGCCATCGCCCGCATGGTGTGCGGGATCAGGTACGGCGAGTTCGGGCGGCCGCGGTATGGCTCCGGGGTCAGGTACGGGGCATCCGTCTCCACCAGCAGCAGCGCGCGCGGTGCGGTCTCGAGCGCCTCGCGCAGGGTGCTCGCGTTCTTGAACGACACGGTGCCGGCGAACGACATGTACCAGCCGTTCTCGGTGCAGACCTCGGCCATCTCGGCGTCGCCGCTGAAGCAGTGGAACACGGTGCGCTCCGGGGCGCCGACCCGCTTCAGGGTGGCGATCACGTCGGCGTGCGCGTCGCGGTCGTGGATCTGCAGCGCCAGGTTGTGCCGCTTGGCGATCTCGATGTGCGCCTCGAAGGCACGGAACTGCGCCTCGCGGCCGTCTTCGCCGGTGCGGTAGAAGTCGAGGCCGGTCTCACCGACGGCGCGCACGCGCGGGCGGGCGGCCAGTTCGTCGATGGCGGCGAGCGCGTCGTCGAGGGTTCCGGATGCCGCGAGCTCGGGTGTGTCGTTCGGGTGGATGGCCACGGCGGCGAGCACTCGGGGTTCCCGGCTGGCGATTTCCGCCGACCAGCGCGAGGTGGCGACATCCGTTCCCACCTGCACCACGCCGCGCACGCCCACGCTGGAGGCCCGGTCGAGCTGCTCGCGGTAGTCGAGCGGGTTGTCACCGTCGGCGATCTCGAGGTGTGTGTGGTTGTCGTACACCGGCACGATCAGCGACTCGGGCAGCGGCGGGTATTTCAGGTCGCGACCCTCGGCCGCGTGTCGGGCGCGCAGGTGGGAGTCGGTCACGGTGCGGCGACGACCTCGTGCTCGATGCGGGGGAAGAGGGTGCCCTCGAGGGCGCTGACCCGGTCGCCGCCGGTCCAGTCGGGGGCCTCGGTGATCACGACATGCTGCACATCGCCGTCTCCGCCGAGCGCCGTCCACAGCTTCTGGGTGGCGACCGGGATCACCGGGGACAGCAGCACGGCGAGCGTGCCGAGTCCGCGCAGGGCGGTGTGCAGCACGGTGCCCAGGCGTTCGCGGGTCTCGTCGTTCTTGGCGAGAACCCACGGCTCCTGCTCGGTGATGTACCCGTTGAGGGCGTCCACGAGCTGCCAGATCTCGGCGA
>JBEVDR010000120.1:0-2526 GCA_040513215.1 Microbacteriaceae bacterium
CTGTCGCAGTTGTCGGGGAGCATCGAAGTGCCGACTACGATTCTGATGGCGGGCTCGGTGGTACTCACCCTGCCCATCCTGATTCTTTTCTTCCTGACCGAACGACTGTTGACCGGTGGTCTCACGGCCGGCGCCGAGAAGGGCTAGGCACAGCATGTCGGTCAACGGGGGCACGTCGGCGGGAGCGATTCTCGAGCTGGTGCGGTCGGGCCGGGTGCGCACGCGCCGCGAAGTGCAGGACCTCACCGGAATCTCGCGGTCGACGCTGGCGCTCCGGATGACGCAGCTGCAGGAAGCCGGATATCTGCTCGAGACCGGTCAGATCGCCGGCACCACGGGACGCCCCGCGCGCATCCTCTCGTTCGACGAGAGCGGCCAGCTCGTGCTCGCCGTCGACCTTGGTGCCACCCACGCCCATCTCGCGGTGATCGACGGCGCCGGCGTGGTGCTTGCCGAAGCGTCATCCGAAATCAAAATCGACAGGGGCCCCGACGAGGTGCTGCGCGGGGTCGTCAAGCGGCTGTTCGAGCTGCTGGCGCGGTCGGGGCGCGACGTGCGCTCGGTCGCCGGGATAGGCATCGGAATTCCCGGGCCGGTGCGGTTTTCGACGCGCCGACCGAACCAGCCGCCGCTGATGCCCGGATGGCACGACTACCCCGTCGCGGAACGGCTGGCCGAGGCGTTCGGTGTTCCCGCGTTCGTCGACAACGACGCGAACCTGATGGGCCTCGGCGAGATGCGCGAACGCTACCCGGCCTCGCCGAGCGTGCTGTTCGTGAAGGTGGGCACGGGAATCGGGGCCGGCGTGATCCTGCACGGCGAACCCGAGCGCGGCATCGCCGGAGGCGCGGGCGACATCGGCCACATCCGCATGGGCAGCCAGTACACGCGGCTGTGCACGTGCGGCGCGGTCGGGTGCATCGCCACGGAGGCCAGCGGTAGCGCCATCATCCGCGAACTCGCCGAGGCGGGGATCCCCGCGTCGACCACCTCCGACATCACCCGCCTGCTCGCCGCGGGCGACCCGTCGGCGATCCGGCTGGTCACGCGCGCCGGGCACCTCCTCGGCGAGGTGTTGGCCACCTCGGTGGCGCTGCTCAACCCCGAAGTGCTGATCGTCGGAGGCGCCATCGCGGCGGCCGGCGACCACTTCCTCCAGTCGGTGCGCGAGCGCATCTTCGAGCGCACGGTTCCCCTCGCCACCCGGGAGCTGATCATCGCCGCCAGCGCCCTCGGTCCCGACGCGGCCGTGCACGGCGCGAGGCACATGGTGATCGGACAGACCTTCTCGGCCGACGCCGTCGACGACCGCATCGCCGGCACGGCCGCGTCGCAGCTCGCAAGAGCCGCCGACTGACGCTGTGCCGTAATAAGCAGCGCGGTCACAAGCAGCGCCGTCACAAACCAGTGCCGTCACAGGCGGGCCACCCGGCAGCTGGGACACCACCAGTAGGGATGATTCTCGGTGCCGGCGACTTCTAGGGGAGTGCGGCACTCGGGACAGTTCGGGCTGTCGTCTTTGACCATTGCGGCAGGTTACTCGCGCTGGCGCCCGCGAGGAAGAGCGTCACGGACGCCCGGTGGCGTGCTAGCAGCGCGGCGAGCGACACCCGGGCCCAGCCCCCGTCGTCAGCGGCGGAAATTGTCGAGCGTGGTGCGGAACAGCCCCTTGATCGGCCGTTGCTGCTCGCCCGGCTGGGCGGCCAATACGATCAGGACCGCGGTCAGCGCGGGGGTCGTCCACTGCAGCACCCGCTGAATCCGTTGCGCGCCTTTCAGGTCTGACGACGCCGACGCCGCGGGCTCGGTCACTCCCTCGGCCGGTTCGTGCGACCGGTCGCTCATCACTTTCCCGGCGATTGCCGAGCCGAGCGACGAGGCCACCGCCAGGCCGGTGACCACGGTCTTCACCTGCGTGTTGCGGCGGCTCTCGAGCTGGCCGACCAGCCGCACCTTGTTGCCCCTGATCAGGCCGAGGCCGCCCACGCCGTGCAGCACGATCGCCGTCCACTGCACGGGCGCCCAGACGGACCAGCCGCGAGCCGCAATTTTCAGACGTTCGTCGGATGACGCGGCCGACGCCGCCCCGCCGTTCAGGCCGATCGTCCCCATCAGAGTTCCTCCGAACCAGGCCGCGAGGCCGAGGTCGTGCAGGCTGCGAACCAGTGTGTCGCGTTGTGGCATGATTGCGTCGCTCTCCGCTCGTGCGGCACACGTAAGCGCCGCTGTAGCTTGCGACGCTACTGCCGCAAGAAATTCTCGGAGCGGGCTTGACTCGGCCCGCTCGTGACGCTCGAGCGGGCGGGAACGGGAAGGGGCGCCGGCCATCGGCCGACGCCCCTTCCCCGTTCACCGAATTACGACGAGAGCGAGGCCTGCTCCGACTCTCGCGGAGCGGAGGTCGCGATCTCGATCTTGCGCGGCTTCGCCCTGCTGCTGATCGGCACGACCACGCTCAGCACGCCGTTGTCGTAGTGGGCGCTGATCGCCTCGGAGTCGACTCCGACGCCCAGGCTGAACTGGCGG
>JBEVDR010000121.1:0-21995 GCA_040513215.1 Microbacteriaceae bacterium
CGGATGCTGCAGCGGCATCGCCCTGCACGGGGATCGGCTCGGTGGTCGGCTCCTCGTTCGAGCCGGGCAGGGTGGGGTCCTGCGCCATAGGGGTTGCTCCCATCGATCGGAAGCCACAACTTTAGACGGCTGCCCTGTCACGATCCTGAACTGCCGTCACCAGCAGGTCGCCCACCTCGCAGTCAAGCGCGACACAGATCGCGCGCAGCGTCGAGAACCGGATGGCCTTGGCCCGGTCGTTCTTCAACACCGAGAGATTGACGATGCTGAGTCCCACCAGCTCACTGAGCCGGGTGAGCGTCATCCCGCGCTCCTCGAGCAGTTCATCGAGCCGGCAGTGGATGCCGGTTTCCTCATCGACATCCGTGCCCATCAGACCAGCCCGTCGGTGTCACGCTGCAGCCGCTCGGCGAGCTCGAAGGCCGCCGCGACCGCAGCCAGCCCCAACCCCACAATGAGCGGAGTCAGGTCTGCGGACCCGGCCAGCGGAAACACGGTGTCGACGGGGTCTGGGTCCAGTTGCGTCGCCACCGCAAACTGTCCCGCAACCGTCAGACCGGCTCCGATCAGGCCACCGAGCATCAGGATCGACGATGCGGTGGCCAACAGCCGTGTCATCGAGCGGGCGAAGGGCCTGCCACGCACGAGACTCAGGCACAGCGCCACGAGCGTCGCTGCGATGGCGAGATTCATCAGGCCGATCACCAGGATGCCGCCGGCGAGCAGCGCTCTCGATCCGATATCGAGCCCCGACACCACCACCGTGGCGGCATCGAACGTTCCCTCCACCAGGGTGGCCAAGCCGGTTACGGCACTGGCGGGCACCTCCTGGCTGGCGCTGAGCGAGACGGTGACCTCGTCGCCGAGCATGGTGGAGGTGAGTCCGATGCCCGCAGCGCTTGCCGCGCCCACCCCGTACGCGGCGGCAAGAGTGGCGAACAGGGCGAGCGACAGTCGCTCCGACATCCGCAGCCCGACTGGGCGGTCCTGTTTCGTGCGTGTCATGGCTCCTCCAACGACTCCAGATATTAACGACAATCGTTAAGTTATCGATTGTCGTTAACGTGCACAAGCCCTCATTTGGCCCCAATTCACAGGCTGCGCGCATCCCATCACGCCGAGGGCGAACAGGGGCATCATTCGCCCCCTCGCGTCGTTACCCTCGATATATAGCGGCACTGTCCCTGCCCAGTGCCTCAAGGAGTTCACATGTTTGAGAGATTTACCGACAGAGCCCGTCGCGTCGTTGTGTTGGCCCAAGAAGAGGCCAAGATGCTCAACCACAACTACATCGGTACCGAGCACATCCTGCTCGGACTGATTCACGAAGGTGAAGGCGTCGCGGCGAAGGCTCTCGAGTCGTTGGGCATTTCGCTCGACGCCGTGCGTGACCAGGTGCAGGACATCATCGGTCAGGGCCAGCAGCAGCCGACCGGGCACATCCCCTTCACGCCGCGCGCGAAGAAGGTGCTCGAGCTGTCACTGCGCGAGGCGCTGCAGCTCGGTCACAACTACATCGGGACGGAGCACATCCTGCTCGGCCTCATCCGCGAGGGTGAAGGCGTGGCGGCGCAGGTGCTCGTCAAGCTTGGTGCCGACCTGAACAAGGTGCGCCAGCAGGTCATCCAGTTGCTCTCGGGATACCAGGGCAAGGAAGCCGTCGCTGCTGGTGTCAACGAGTCGGCCGCTGACTCGAAGGGATCGCAGATTCTCGATCAGTTCGGTCGCAACCTCACCCAGGCCGCGCGCGAAGGCAAGCTCGACCCGGTGATCGGTCGCGAGAAGGAGATGGAGCGGGTCATGCAGATCCTCTCCCGCCGCTCGAAGAACAACCCTGTTCTGATCGGCGAGCCCGGCGTCGGCAAGACCGCCGTCGTCGAGGGACTCGCCCAGGCCATCGTCAAGGGCGATGTGCCCGAAACGCTGAAGGACAAGCAGCTCTACTCGCTCGACCTCGGCTCGCTCATCGCCGGAAGCCGCTACCGCGGTGACTTCGAAGAGCGCCTGAAGAAGGTCACCAAGGAGATCCGCACCCGCGGAGACATCATCGTCTTCATCGACGAGATCCACACCTTGGTGGGTGCCGGGGCTGCCGAGGGCGCGATCGATGCGGCCTCGATCCTGAAGCCGCTGCTGGCTCGTGGCGAGCTGCAGACCGTCGGTGCGACCACGCTCGATGAGTACCGCAAGCACTTCGAGAAGGATGCCGCGCTGGAGCGTCGCTTCCAGCCCGTGCAGGTGCAGGAGCCCTCGCTGCCGCACGCGATCAACATCCTCAAAGGACTGCGCGACAAGTACGAGGCGTTCCACAAGGTGTCGATCACCGATGGCGCGCTGGTCTCCGCCGTGAACCTCGCCGACCGCTACGTGCAGGACCGCTTCCTGCCCGACAAGGCCATCGACCTGATCGACGAGGCCGGCGCTCGCCTGCGCCTGTCGATCCTGTCGGCGCCGCCGGAGCTGCGTGAGTTCGACGAGAAGATCGCTCTGGTGCGCAAGCAGAAGGAAGACGCGATCGAGGACCAGGACTTCGAGAAGGCCGCGTCACTGCGCGATGAGGAGAAGAAGCTGCTCGGTGAGCGGCTGCGCCTCGAGAAGCAGTGGCGGAGCGGGGATGTCGCGGCCAGCGGCACCGTGGATGAGGGTGTCATCGCTGAAGTGCTGGCGCAGGCCACCGGCATCCCGGTGTTCAAGCTGACCGAGGAAGAGTCCAGCCGCCTCATCTTCATGGAGAAGGCCCTGCACCAGCGGGTCATCGGCCAGGAAGAGGCGATCTCGGTACTCGCCAAGACCATCCGCCGCACCCGCGCCGGGCTCAAGGACCCGAAGCGCCCCTCCGGCTCGTTCATCTTCGCCGGCCCCACCGGTGTCGGTAAGACCGAGCTGGCCAAGGCGCTCGCCGAGTTCCTGTTCGACGATGAAGACGCGCTGATCTCGCTCGACATGAGCGAGTACGGCGAGAAGCACACCGTCTCGCGTCTGTTCGGTGCCCCTCCCGGATTCGTTGGATTCGAAGAGGGCGGCCAGCTGACCGAGAAGGTGCGGCGCAAGCCGTTCAGCGTGGTGCTGTTCGACGAGATCGAGAAGGCCCACCCGGACATCTTCAACTCGCTGCTGCAGGTGCTCGAAGAGGGTCGCCTCACGGATGGTCAGGGTCGCGTCGTCGACTTCAAGAACACCGTGATCATCATGACCACCAACCTCGGCACCAAGGACATCACCGGTGGCCCGGTCGGCTTCACGATGGAGGGCAACACCGAGAACTCGTACCGGGCGATGCGGGCGAAGGTTGTGGAGGAGCTGAAGAAGCACTTCAAGCCGGAGTTCCTGAACCGCGTGGACGAGACCATCGTGTTCCCGCAGCTGAGCCAGGACGAGCTGCTGCAGATCGTCGACCTGTTCATCAAGCGGCTGCGTGAGCGCCTGATGGACCGCGACATGACGATCGAGCTGACCGAAGCGGCCAAGCGGCAGCTGATCACGCTCGGCTTCGACCCGGCACTCGGTGCCCGTCCACTGCGCCGCGCGGTGCAGCACGAGATCGAGGACCGTTTGTCGGAGCGGATCCTGCACGGCGAGCTGAACGCGGGCGACCACGTGCACGTCGACTTCGCAGGGGATGAGTTCCTCTTCACCACCACGGTGCAGGAAGGCCGCGAGACGCCGCTGCCTCCGATCGAGGCGGCAACGCCAGGCATCGCGGGCTAGCAGGCAACATCGCTGGTTGAGGAGTCGAAACAAAAAGGGGGCGACGGGAAACCGTCGCCCCCTTTTTGCATGCCCCGCGGCACCCGACAAGCCGGGCCCCTGACCGAGCCGTCATCCGGCCCGGTCCTATGATCAACAAATGAGTTTCTCCGTGCGGCCGGCTCGCACCACCGACGTGCCCGGCATCCAGCGGCTGATCGAACCGCTGGTGCGCCAGCGCATTCTGCTCGGCAAAGAACGCGTCGTGTTCTATGAGGCGGTGCAGGAGTTCCGGGTGGCCGAAGACGCCGACGGAACCCTGATCGGATGCGGGGCGCTGCACGTGATGTGGGAAGACCTCGGCGAGGTGCGCACCCTCGCTGTCTCGCCGGACTGGCTCGGCCACGGCGTCGGACACGCCATCCTCGACGACCTCGAGCAGAACGCCCGAGGCCTTGGCCTGTCGCGGCTGTTCTGCCTCACCTTCGAGACCGACTTCTTCGCCAAGCACGGCTTCCAGGCGATGCCAGCAGAGATCGTCGACGCCGACGTTTACGCGGAAATCGTGCGCTCGACGGACGAAGGTGTGGCCGAGTTCCTGGATCTGGCACGAGTTAAGCCCAACACGCTCGGCAATACCCGGATGCTGAAACACCTCTAGCTAGCCTTGCGGTATGTCGACGTTCCGAAACCCAGTCGGACCGCAGCCGAGCAATGTGTACTGGCGGCGGCGACTCATGGTGCTGCTCGGTTTGGTGGCGGTGATCGTCATCGTCGTGCTGATCATCGTGCGGCCGGGCGCTGGTTCGACTGACGGCGCCGACGATTCGAAGAACACCTCCGACACGACGACGGACACGGATGCCGCGGACGCCGCAACTAACCCGGATGCCGCCGCCGGCCCCGTCGAGTGCAACCCCACCGTGCTCGACCTCGCCGCGGTGACCGACAAGACCGAGTACCCGGCGGGCGAGACGCCGATGATCTCGATGACCCTGACCAACAACGGCGCTGCCGCGTGCACGATGAACGCCGGCACCGATGTGATGGAGCTGATGGTCACGAGCGGTCCGGAGCAGTTCTGGTCGTCGAAGGACTGCCAGACCAACCCCACGCCGGCGCCGATCACCATCGAGCCCGGTGCGTCGATTTCGACGACGCCGATCCCGTGGGACCGCACCCGCTCCACGCCGGAGACCTGCGAGTCGCCCGACCGTCCGGCGGCGACGGCGGGCGGCGCCAGCTACCACCTGACGGTGAAGCTCGGGGAGATCGAGTCCGACAAGACGAAGCAGTTCCTGCTCTACTAGTCGACGGGCGCTGGTTGAGGAGCGCCCGACGAAGCGGCGGTTTCAAGCGGTCAGTGCATCACCGGCTGGTTTCGACGGTTCTGAAACCCGTTGAGCCCAAGGCCGGCGAGCGTCTCGAAACGGGATACGGGCAGCGGGGTTTCGATACGGCGCTGCGCGCCTACTCAACCAGCGGGAGAGGCGATCCCGGCCGAGCACTCCGCGGCATCCGTCCGTTCGCTGTATCCGATCTCGGGCGCTGCCATCTCCTCGCCGAGCGGCGTCTGCTCGACCAGGCACGGTCCCAGCTCGCGCGCCGGGTCCACCGGGGTGATGAGCGGCTCTCCGGATGCCGCCACGGCCGCCGCGCCAAGCTCGCCGCGGGCTGCCGAGACGAGCGAGATCGGAAGCTCGTCCGGCCAGTCGACGTCGCCGGTGGACTCGGCGGTGACATCCACGCGCACGAGTCCCCAGGCCTCACCGTCGAGGCGGGCGTCGGTGACGAAGTCGGGACCGCAGGCCGTGCTGAGCAGGGCGCGCAACTCGGATGCCTCCGCGGCATCCGCCGGGAACGACCGGTGCACCACGAGCCCGATCTCAAGCGTTGACCCCTCGGGTGCCGTGGCCACCGCGTCAACTCTCAACAGGGCGCTGCCCGGAGCCGGGGCGGGCGTCGCCGACCCCGTGCTGGAGGGCGTCGGCGGCGCGTCCGGGGGAGAGGGCTCGGCGGCCGCGCACCCTGCGAGCAGCAGCGAGATCGAGGCCAGCACGGCCAGCGCAGCGGATGCGGGTCGCGTCATGGTGTTCCTTTTCCGGAGAGTTGGGCGGCACGGGCGAGCAGCAGCGCCCGCTCCCGAGTAGGCGGTGCGCGATTCGCCCGAGGTCTCGCGCCATTCCTTCTCCTTCTGCACATACTCGTTGTCCTGGTCGAACTCCGAGATGTCGAAGATCTGGCGTACCTCGACCTGACCGGAGGGCAGCGGGATGCGGCGGGCCCACTCGATCGCCTCGTCGCGGTCCTTGACCTGGATGATCCAGAACCCGGCGAGCAATCCCTTGCTTTCGGTGAATGGTCCGTCGACGACCGTGCGGTCATCGCTGTCGTAGTGCACGCGCACGCCGGTCGAGCTGGGGTGCAACCCCTCACCAAGACGTCGAACGAACGCGACCGTTTTCGACACGCGCCCAGAAATTTTCTGCGGCCAGTCTTCCCGGTCTGCACGGCGAAGTCGACCACCACGCCCCCCTCGGGACCGAAAAAGGACGCCCCCGCCGAGAAGGGGCGGGGGCGTCCGGTCTTACGGATGCCGAGGCATCCGGATGTCGCTAGTCGTCGATCTCGACGTCCTTGGTCTCCTTGCCGAGGAACAGTGCCACCAGGGTGATCAGGCCCATCGCCGACAGGTAGACGCCGACCCAGAACGGGCTGCCGTCGCCGGCGCTCCACAGGGCCACCGCGATGAACGGGGCAACGGCCGCGCCGAGGATCGAGGAGACGTTGTATGAGATTCCGGAACCGGTGTAGCGCACCGCGGCCGGGAACAGCTCGGGCAGCAGGGCGCCCATCGGGCCGAAGGTCAGGCCCATCAGGGTGAACCCGATGATGAGCCAGGCCATCACGCCGAAGTTGCCGCCGTCGAGCATGGGCGCCCAGAGCAGGCCGAACACGACGATGGCAGAGGTGACCCAGAGCAGCGTCTTGCGGCGGCCCCAGCGGTCAGCCCATGGCCCGGAGACCAACGTGAAGATGCCGAAGAACACGACGCCGACGATCATCATCAGCACGAAGGTGGTGTAGTCGTAGCCGAGGCCCGCGACCGGGGCATCCGTCGCCGCGCGTCCGTAGCTGAGCGAGAACGTGGTCATCAGGTAGAACAGCACGTAGGTGGCGAGCATGTAGAACGTGCCCAACAGCAGCTGACGCCAGTTCTTGCGGATGACCGTGCCGAGCGGCAGCTTCTGCACCTTGCCGGCCTTGACCGTCTTCTCGAACGCGGGGCTCTCCACCAGGCGCAGACGCACCCAAAGGCCGACGACCACCATGACCACCGAGAACAGGAACGGGATGCGCCAGCCCCACTCGAGGAAGGCTTCCGACGGCATCGCCGGGTTGTCCGACGGCAGGATCGCGGCGATGACCAGGAACAGGCCGTTGGCGATGATGAAGCCGATCGGGGCGCCCAGCTGCGGGAAGGTGCCGAAAACGGCACGCTTGCCCTTCGGCGCGTTCTCGGTGGCGACCAGAGCCGCCCCGCTCCACTCGCCGCCGAGCGCGAAGCCCTGCGCCAGGCGCAGGAGCACCAGCAGCAGCGGCGCCAGCCAGCCGACCATCGCGTAGGTCGGCAGCACGCCGATCAGGAAGGTGGCCACACCCATCGTCAGCAGGGCGCCGACCAGGGTGATCTTGCGGCCGCGCTTGTCGCCGAGGTGTCCGAAGAACACCGCGCCGAGCGGGCGGGCCACCATCGCGGCGCCGAAGACAGCGAACGACGACAGCAGTGCGGTCGTCTCGTTGCCGGACGGGAAGAACAGGTGTGGGAACACCAGCACCGCGGCGGTTGCGTAGACGTAGAAGTCGTAGAACTCGATCGTGGTGCCGATGAGGCTGGCCATGATGACGCGACCACGAGGGTTCGCGGGGGCCGTGGTGGACGGCGTGACAGTAGTACTCATAAAAGGGAGGTGCTCCGAAACGGAATGGGAAGCTGTTGCGGGCTCGAAAGCGCAGGTGGGCGCTCAAGGATTCGAGTGGCACTGCTGGAGAGAAGGAAACTCGCTTGTGACTCGCTTGTGACGGGCTCAGAACAGTTTACGCGCTGTTTCCGACGGCTAACAATCGGTGAGGATTAGCTACGAATTTGCTTCAGCACGAGTGCGGTGGCGATTGCCGCTTCGGCTGCCTCCACACCCTTGTCCTCTTTCGAGCCGGGCAGGCCGGCACGGTCGAGCGCTTGTTGCTCGTCGTCAACCGTGAGCAGGCCGAACCCGATGGGCTTACCGGTGGCGAGCGCCGTCTGCGTCAGGCCGTCGGTTGCGGCAGCAGACACGTACTCGAAGTGCGGGGTGCCGCCGCGGATGATGACGCCGAGTGCCACCACCGCATCTGCGCCGTTCTCCAGGGCGGCCTTGGCCACCACCGGCAGCTCGAAGCTGCCTGCCACGTGGATCTCGGTGAACTCGGCGTTCGCTTCGCTCAGGGCGCGACGGGCGCCGCCGAGCAGGCCGTTCATGATCTCGGTGTGCCACAGGCTCGCGACGATGGTGACCTTGAGGCCGGTTCCGTCTGACGAGATGGTCGGTGCTCCGTGCCCGCTCATTTGGTTTCTCCATTCTTGGCCGCCAAGGCGGCGTCGAGTACTTCGTTGCCGGGCAGCTGGTGGCCCATGCGGTCGCGCTTGGCTGCGAGGTAGCCCTTGTTGGCGAGGTCGATGCCCACCATCAGTGGCACGCGCTCCGAGATGGTGATTCCCCGCTCCTCGAGCTGGCGCACCTTCTCGGGGTTGTTAGTCAGCAGGCGAATCGAGCTGAGACCCATGTCGTGCAACATTGCCACGGCCGCCCCGTAGTCGCGGGAGTCGGCGGGCAGGCCGAGTGCCAGGTTGGCGTCGAGCGTGTCCAGGCCGTCTTCCTGCAGCCGGTACGCCCGCAGCTTGTTGATCAGGCCGATACCGCGGCCCTCGTGGCCACGCAGGTAGATCACGACGCCGCCCTGCTGCTGCACCTCGTTGAGCGCGGAATCCAGCTGCGGCCCGCACTCGCACTTCAGCGAGCCGAAGGCCTCACCGGTGAGGCACTCCGAGTGCACTCGCACCAGCGCGCCATCCGACAGTTCACCTGAGATGAACGCGACGTGATCGGCGCCGGTCTTGCGGTCACGGTAGGCGCGCACCCGGAAATCACCGTGCAGGGTGGGCACCGTGGTCTCCACCTCGAATAGGATCCGTGCCGACTCCGCAATCGGTTCGATCAGCTCGACCGACTCAGCCGGCGCGGCATCCGTCCCTTCGTGCTTGACCTCGAGGTAGTCGATCAACTCACCGATGGTGATCACCGGGATGCCTTCACGCTCACCCAGCTCGAGGAGCCCGGGCAGCCGCATCATCTCGCCGTCCTCGGCCACGATCTCGGAGATCGCCGCCACCGGGCGCAGCCCGGCGAGCTTCATCAGGTCGACGGATGCCTCGGTGTGACCGTCACGCTCGCGAACGCCGCCGTTCACGGCGCGCAGCGGCACGATGTGACCCGGGCGGGACAGGTTCGACGGCGTGGAAGCGGGGTTCGCGAGCACGCGCAGGGTGTGCGCACGATCGGCGGCGCTGATGCCGGTGGAGAGGCGATCGCTCGCGTCCACAGTGACCGTGTACGCGGTGCCGCGCGGGTCTTCGTTGATGCTGACCATCGGCGGCAGGTCGAGCTCGTCGGCGATCGCGTTGGTCATCGGCGCGCAGATGAAGCCGGAGGAGTTGCGCACGAGCCAGGCGATCCATTCCTGGCTGGCCAGCTCGGCGGCGAGCACGACGTCGCCCTCGTTCTCGCGGCTCTCGTCGTCGACGACGATAACCGGGCGGCCCTGACGCAGGGCGTCGATGGCGGTGGCGATGTCAGCGAGGCTCATGCGTCGCTCCGTTCGTTGGTCGTGGTGCCTTCGTTGGTTGAGCCGCCCTCGTTGGTTGAGCTTGTCGAAACCCGCGTCTGCGAGGTGACGTCGAGCGCGGGCAGCAGGCCGAGGTCGCCGAGGCGCAGCACGTGCCGGGCCAGGATGTCGGTTTCGATGTTCACGCGGTCGCCGGTGACCCGGTCGCCGAGTGTTGTGGCGGTGAGTGTCTCGGGAATCAGTGACACCTCGAACCAGTCCAGTCCGATGCCGCTCACGGTGAGTGAGACGCCGTCGATCGCGATCGAGCCCTTGCCGGCCACCAACGGGGCCAGTTCCGGGTCCAGGCTGAATCGCAACACGCGCCAGGCGTCGCCGTCGGTCACGCTGAGCAGTTCACTGGTGCCGTCGATGTGGCCCTGCACGATGTGGCCCCCCAGTCGGGCGCTGGCCTGCATCGCCCGTTCCAGGTTGACGCGGCGCCCCGCGGTCACGCCGTTGAGGGTCGACATGCTCAGGGTCTGCGCCATGACGTCGGCGGTGAACCAGTCGTCGCCCTGGTCGATCACGGTGAGGCAGACGCCGCTGACCGAGATGGAGTCGCCGTGGCCGGCGTCACTGACGACGAGGGGTCCGCGCACGGTGAGGCGTCCGGCATCCGCGGTGGGCTGCCAATCGAGGATCTCGCCGACTTCTTCGATGATTCCGGTGAACATATTTACTGTCCTTCTGTCAGAGCTTGTGGTCGGGCGGTCACGAGGATGTCGTCGCCCAGTTGTTCGAGGTTGTGGATGGTGAGGAGTCGGGCATCGGCCACGGTGTCGACGCCGATATCGCCGATCGCGAGGCGATCACCGCCGAGCAGGCTCGGCGCGAGGAAGACGAGGTATTCGTCGACCAACCCGGCCGCGATGAAACGGCTGGTCAGGGTGGGGCCGCCCTCCAGATAGACCCGGCGGATGCCGCGCTGGTGCAGGTCGGCGAGTACGGCGTCCAGATCCCGGGTGCCGGTCTCGATCAGGGCCTGCGGGTGGGCGTGTAGTTTCGCGTTGGCGGGGATCGCCCGTTCGCCGACGACGACGGGGATCGGCTGGTGCTCCATCAGCTCGCCGGCGTCGCCGCGGGCGGTGAGGGAGGGGTCGTCGGCGAGCACGGTGCCGGTGCCGACGAGGATGGCGTCGGACTGTTCGCGCTGCTCGTGCACCCGCTGCCGCGCTGCGGTGCCGGTGATCCACCGGCTGGTGCCGTCCGCGGCGGCGGCGCGGCCGTCGAGGGTGGACGCCCACTTCGCCGTGACGTAGGGACGGCCGTGGCGCACCGCGGTGAGCCACGGGTGCAGGAACTCCTCGGTCTCGTCGGCGAGCAGGCCGCCCTCGGCGGGTATTCCGGCGTCGCGCAGACGAGTGCCGCCGCCGCTGGATGCGTCACCCGGGTCGGAGGCGGAATACACCACGCGGCCGATGCCGGCGGCAATCAGGGCTTCGGCGCACGGTCCGGTGCGGCCGGTGTGGTTGCAAGGTTCGAGGGTGACGACGGCGGTGAGCCCGGTGGCGTCGCTCAGCTTTGAGAGTGCGTCCACTTCGGCGTGCGGGGTGCCCGCGCCGCGGTGCCAGCCCTCGGCCACGATCTCGCCAGCGTCATTGAGCAGTACGCATCCGACCTGGGGGTTGCCGCCGTAGGCAGGGCCGTGCGCGGCCAGGCTCAGCGCGTGGCGCATTGCCGCGTCGAGTCTCTCGCTCGTGATCATCCGGTCCTCTGTCTGTTCAGACGAGCTCCGGGGTATGCGGTCGCGAAACCTGCGTGCGCAGTTGCACGCCGTGCTGCCTCCCATCCGGACTTTAACCGTCGGTCCCGGAATTTCACCAGGTCAGCCTCCGTGAGGAGGTTCGCGGACTATCACCGCCGGTTCGGATTCTCACCGACCCCGGAGCACGTAATTACTTCAATGTTCAGCATACTCAAACGTGTAATGCCATGACTTATTCCCGGCGTGGTCGAAAAAATATGACCGCAGATGACGGATGTCACGTGGCGCAGTGCAGGGAAGCTCTCCACAGGGGGCGCGCAACGCCGCCTGTGGGGAACGGTCGGACGCTATCCTGTGCACCGGAGCTGAGTATTTTGTAGTTTTCGTTGAATCGTTGAACACCGCCCATCAGGGCATTGATCACCAGAGGAAGGCCCGCCGTGATAGATGCACCCGCCGCCCAGACTGAGGCGCCGAATCGGGCGAGAGTGCTCGTGCTGAAGTCCATCGTCGCGTCGGTGGTCGGCGCCGCCCTCGTCGCGGTGGTGTCGGTGCTGATCGGAGAGTTCGGCTCGCTGTCCTGGCGGCTGCTCGGCACCGTTACCCTGTTCGTGCTGTTCTCGCTGATGAGCTGGTACGACGCCGAGGTGTCGGCCAAGCGCGCGGCGTGGTTCGGGCTCGCCTCCGCCGGGGTCTCGGTGTACCTGTTCGCGGCGGGCATGCTCAAGATCTGGTTCCCAGCCGAGTCGTCGCGCATGATCGAGGACTTCCTTGCCTGGGGCTGGCTGGTCCTGGTCGCCCGCATCGCCCTGCTGCACCTGCACCTGCTGATCGTGCAGCAGACGAAGTTCACCACCCCGGTGATGAGCAGGGTCACCACGGTGACATTCGGACTTGTCGTCATTCTCGCGACAATGCTGTCACTGCCTGCGCTGCTCCCTGACCTGAACTTCGAGGAGTGGTACTGGCGCATCCTGTTCGCCGTTGCCATCCTCGACGTGCTGGGCACGGTGCTGATCCCGCTGGTCTACGTGCTGTTCCACCGTCCGGCGCGTCCGGCCCCGCAGGCGTACTACCCGACGCCCGACTACGGCGCTCCTGTACCGCAGGCGTATCCGCAGCCGATCGTGTCTCAGAGTGCCGCCCCGCAGCCCGCCACGCCATATCAGGGAGCCTTTGTGGCCCCGGATGCTGCCCTGCCGCCGGTGCCGCCGGTGCCGCCGGTGCCGCAGGCGCAGCCGATGCAGCTGGAGTGGCCGCGGTACACCACTGGCCAGCCGGTGCCCGCGCTGCCGAACGGGCTGCCAGACCTGAACGCCGCCGCGGGCACGCTCGCCTGGCCCCGCTACGTTACCGGGCAGCCGGTTCCGGCGCTCCCGGACGGCAGTCCCGACCTGTCCGCAACGCTAGCCGAAGCTCAGTAGCCGAGGACGGCCGGCAGTTCCGCCAGCGAACGGATGACGCGCACCCCGGTCTCGCGCGCCGTCTCCAGGTCCGGGCCAGACGCGGCACCCTCCCGGTCGAGCCACACGCCCACCAGGCCGGCCTCGGCCGCACCGATCGCGTCGGTTCGCAGCCGGTCGCCTACGTAGGCGGCCTGCCCCGAGCTCACCCCGAACAGACCGCAGGCGTGGTTGAAGATGCGCGGGTCGGGTTTGGCATAGCCGACCTCGCCGGAGGCCACCACATGCTCCAGACGCGACCGCAACCCGACCGCCTCGATCTTGCGCTGCTGGAAGCTGAGCTCGCCGTTCGTGATCACCCCGAACCGGGCGCCGGGCAGCGCGTCGAAGCAGGCCAGGGCGTCATCGTGCAGCCGCCAGGCGCGCTGGTACTCATCGAAATAGGCCTCGAACCAGGCATCCGCCTCGGAGTCGTCGAGCACCACCCCGAAGCGCTCCACGAAGCCGCGGGCGCGCGCCCGGCGCTGCTCGGCGAAGGTCAGTTCCCCGGCGAGGTAGCGGTGGTAGTGCTCCTCCTCGAGGGCGTGCCAGCGCACCGCCTCGGTCCGGTCGTCGGCGTCGAGGAACGCTCCGCCCAGCAGGCGTCGGTGGGCGCCGATCCCGGTGACCACCGAGTCGCGGTGCGCGAACAGGGTGTCGTCCAAATCGAACAGCACGACCGGGATGCTCATACCGGCCAGTCTTCCACCGTCGTGCGCGGTTGTGCCTGCAACACCGGGTCCTGGCAGTACTCGACAACGAGCGCGGCGTCGGCGGTCACCAGCTGGTCGAGCCGCAGCCGGTCCGAGCTGAGCGCGAACGGGATCATGCGCGGGGCAGGAAGCCGACCCGGTCGTACACGTCGGTCAGGGTCTGCTGAGCAATCTCGTTCGCGCGGGCGGCGTTTCCGGCGAGCACCCGGTCGAGCTCCGCCGGGTCGGCGAGCAGCTCCAGGGCGCGCTCCCGGATCGGGCCGAACGTGGCCAGAACGGCATCCGCGACATCCTTCTTCAGATCGCCGTAGCCGCGACCCACGTACTGCTCCTCGAGCGCCGGGATGGCGACGTCAGTGAACGCCGACAGGATCGAGAGCAGGCTGGAGACGCCGGGCTTCGCGCCCCGGTCGAAGCGGATCTCCCGCTCCGAGTCGGTGGCCGCCGACTTGATCTTCTTCGCCGTCTTCGACGGCTCGTCGAGCAGCCAGATGATGCCGGCCTCGGATGCCGCCGACTTCGACATCTTCGACTCGGGGTTCTGCAGGTCGTAGATGCGGGCGTTGGAGGTCATGATCACCGGTTCCGGCACCACGAAGGTGTCGCCGAACCGCGAGTTGAAGCGGGTGGCGAGGTCGCGGGTGAGTTCCACGTGCTGCTTCTGGTCGTCGCCGACTGGAACGGCGGCGGCGTTGTAGAGCAGGATGTCGGCGGCCATCAGGGTCGGGTAGGCGAACAGTCCGAGCGTGGTGGCATCCGCGCCGTAGCGCGAGGACTTGTCCTTGAACTGGGTCATCCGGCTGGCCTCGCCGAAGCCCGTGATGGTGTTCAGCACCCACGCCAGCTGGGCGTGCGCGGGAACGTGCGACTGCACGTACAGGGTCGACCTGGTCGGGTCGATGCCGGCGGCGATGTACTGCGCGGCGGTGCGCCGGGTCTGCTCCCGCAGCTGCGCCGGATCCTGCGGCACCGTGATCGCGTGCATGTCCACCACGCAGAACAGCGCCTGGTAGTCATCCTGCATCTGCTTCCACTGCAGCAACGCACCGATGTAGTTGCCCGCGTGGAGGCTATCGGCCGACGGTTGCATGCCAGAGAACAGACGCGGTTGATTCATAGTGCGATTCTTTCAGGTGATCGGATGTCGGGGAGACGCCGTGAGGCAGGCTCGCGCGGGGCTACACGGCGTAATCGACGACGACAGCGCTGTGGTCTGACCAGCGCTGGTCGTAGGCGGCGGCGCGGTCGACCGTGTAGTGCGTCACGGTGGCGGCGAATGCCGGGGTGGCGACCTGATAGTCGAGGCGCCATCCGGTGTCGGTGTCGAACGCCTTGCCGCGCTGGCTCCACCAGGTGTATGGGCCGTCGACCTCGCCCGCCCACTGGCGGCCGATGTCGACCCAGCCGAGGCCGGGGCCGGTCGACCCGTCGACGCCCTCGACCTGCTCGCCGGCCGGGCCGAAGATGCGGTCGAAGTAGGCGCGCTCCTCGGGCAGGAAGCCGGACTTCTTGCGGTTGCCGCGCCAGTTGCGGATGTCGAGCTCACGGTGTCCGACGTTCAGGTCGCCGAGGACCACCGCGAGCTCGGAGTGCTTCTCGAGCTCCGGCAGCCGCGCGGTCATCGCGTCGAGGAACTTGTACTTCTCCACCTGCTTCGGGGTCTCGACCTCGCCGGAGTGCACGTAGGTGCTGACCACGGTGACGATCCGGTCACCGACCTCGTAGTCGGCCTCCAGCCAGCGGCCGGCGGAGTCGAAGTCCGGGTGGCCGAGCTCGACCCGGTGGATCGACGCGCCGCGGCGGTGCCGCCCGCCGATGCGGCTGGCGATCGCGACGCCGGCGCGGCCCTTCGCGGTGGCCGGGTCGTGCAGGATGTCCCAGTCGGAGCCGAGCAGGTTCTCGAGGTCTTCGGTGGAGGCGCGCACCTCCTGGATGGCGAGGATGTCGACATCCCTGCCGTCCAGCCAGTCGCCCATGCCCTTGCGGTACGCCGCCCGGATCCCATTGGCATTGATCGTGGCGATACGCAGAGCAGGCTGAGGCATGCCCACAAGTTTAGGCAGAGCCACCGTCATGCCTGCGCCGCCCGCCCGGCGGCCGCACCGCCCAGCGCAGCCAGCGCGGCACCAGCTGGCGGGCCTCGGCCTGCACCCGCGCGTGTTCCGCGCGCTGCCGTTCCTCCTCGGCCGCGGCCAGGATCGGGTCGGGCGCGAGTCCCAGGTCGGCCATGCCGATGGCGATCCAGGCCGCCCCGATCAGGACCACGTGGCAGACCAGGTTGAACCAGATCAGCAGGCCGATCACCACGGCGAATGAGGCGAGCAGGGGGTTGCGGGTCGCGCCTCCGAGTAGCGCCGTGCCGAGCACCTTGAGCACGCCGAGTGCGGCCGCCGCCAGCATCGACCCGGCGAGCAGCCTGGGCATCGGAATGCGCAGGCCGGAGAGCACGCGGTACAGGGTGGCGAGCACGATCGTGTCCAGGATGAACATCAGCGTCAGGCCGACGGTGCGGGTGGTCGCCACCGCGACGGCGGATTCGGACAGGTCGAACATATCGAGCACCCACTCGAGCGCGGCGGTACTCACCACCGACAGCGCGGCGGACAGGATCACCGCGATCCCGAAGGCCACGGCGAGGCCGAAGTCCATCAGCTTGAGCAGCAGGTATGGCGTCGTGGACTTCGGAACGTGGAAGATGGTGCGCACCGACATCCGCGCGTACGCCAGGTAGGCCAGCGCGGTGATCAGCAGGCTGACCAGCGCGATGATGCCGGTCCAGCCCAACGTGCGGGCTTCGAACAACTGGTCCGGGTCGATGATGCCGTCGCCGGCCCCCGTGTCGATCAGCCCCGGCACCGACGTGTTGAGGAAGGCGAACAGGGCGTCGCTGAGCTCCTTGTGGTCGGCGATGAACAGGCCGGCGACCGAGAAGCCGACCCAGATCCCGGCGAACACGGCGAACAACGCCTGATAGGACATGCCGGCCGCGAGCAGCGAGCCGTACCCGTCGAAGTAGCGCTGGATCACTCGCACCGGTCGCCAGGTGCGACCGGTGGCGACCGTCTCCGTGACTCGGGCGCGGAGGCCGCTCTTGGTGCCATCCGCCATCTGGCCAGAGTATCGAGGCCGAGACTAGTCTGACCAGAGGGATCGCTCGGCGAGCGCGTGACGGCAAGGAGCAACCATGGACCTGCGAGAGCTGCATGGCGTCGGAGTAGGACGAGCGGTAGCTGTGGGAACAGTGCTCCGGATGCCGGACCCGATACCCGAACCGGCGGTCGCGCAGCACAACGGCGACGCGGCCGAGGAGAACGATGCGGTGACCGCCGCGCTGGCGGCCGTGGCGGCCGATCTGACCGCGCGCGGCGTGAAGGCCGGCGGGCAGGCGCAGGAGGTGCTGGATGCCGCCGCGCAGATGGCGCAGGACCCGATGCTCACCGAAGACATCGGCAACCGCATCAACGACGGGTCGACCGGCGAGCGTGCCGTGTTCGACGCGTTCCAGACGTTCCAGCAGATGCTCACCGACATGGGTGGTTACATGGCAGAGCGCGCCACCGACCTGGCGGATGTCGCGCAGCGCACCATCGCGCACCTGCGCGGTGTGCCCGCACCCGGCGTTCCCGAAAGCGACGTGCCGTTCGTGCTGGTCGCCAGCGACCTGGCGCCGGCCGATACCGCCCTGCTCGATCTCACCAAGGTGCTCGCCCTGGTCACCCGAGACGGCGGCCCGACCAGCCACACCGCGATCCTCGCCAGGGCCAAGTCGATCCCGGCGATCGTCGGGGTGACCGGCGCGCTCGAGCTAACCGACGGCACGATGGTGATCGTCGATGCCAGCACCGGAGCGGTCACCGTCGACCCGGACTCCGACCAGATCGCCGAGGCGCAACGCCGAATCGAGGAGCGAGCCGCGGCGATCAGCGCCCCGATCACCAACGGCGCGCTGGCCGACGGCACCTCGATTCCGTTGCTGGTGAACCTGGGTAACCCCGATGAGGCGCCGGGCGCGGTGGAACTGGGCGCGGAGGGTGTCGGCCTGTTCCGCACCGAGTTCCTGTTCCTCGGTGCGCAGAGTGCGCCGAGCGTCGACAGCCAGCAGGCCAGCTACACCACGCTGCTGGAGGCCTTCCCCGGCAGGAAGGTGGTGGTGCGAGCACTGGATGCCGGCGCCGACAAACCGCTCGCGTTCCTCACCGACGCGCACGAGGAGAACCCGGCGCTGGGCCTGCGTGGTCTCCGGGTGCTCCGGGTGAAGGAACAGATCCTGCGCGACCAGCTCACCGCGCTGAAGAGGGCGCAGGATGCCACGGACGCCGACCTCTGGGTGATGGCGCCCATGGTGTCCGACGCAGAGGAGACCGATTACTTCGTGCAGCTGGGCCGAGAGCTGGGGCTGAACACGGTGGGCGTGATGGCCGAGGTGCCGAGCCTGGCGGTGCTCGCCGACCAGGTGCTCGCCGTGGCCGACTTCGTCAGCATCGGCACCAACGACCTCACCCAGTACACGCTCGCGGCCGACCGGATGCTCGGCAGCGTGGCGAGTTACCAGGACCCGTGGCATCCGTCGGTGCTGCGGCTGATCAAGATGCTCGGCGACGCCGGCGCCGCGGCGGGCAAGCCGGTCGGGGTCTGCGGGGAGGCGGCCGCCGATCCGCAGCTCGCGGTGGTGCTCGTGGGCCTCGGCGTGACCACGCTGTCGATGACGCCCGCCGCGCTGGCCGACGTGCGCGCGGAGCTGACCATGGTCACCCGGGAGCAGGCCGCCGCCCGCGCCGCCGCCGCACTGAACGCCACCACGGCAGCGGGAGCGCGCACCGCCGCGGCATCCGTCTGAACACACGCACCGGGGTTAAACCAGAAGGCCGGATCCCCATCGGGGACCCGGCCTTCTGCAGGTGCGAGCGGCGTTACGCCTTGTTCTTCAGGATCGCCTGCTTGACCTCGGCGATGGCCTGGGTCACCTGGATGCCGCGCGGGCAGGCCTCGGTGCAGTTGAAGGTGGTGCGGCAGCGCCACACGCCCTCTTTGTCATCGAGGATGTCGAGGCGAACCTTCGCCTCTTCGTCGCGCGAGTCGAAGATGAAGCGGTGCGCGTTCACGATCGCCGCCGGGCCGAAGTACTGGCCGTCGGTCCAGAACACCGGGCAGCTCGAGGTGCACGCGGCGCACAGAATGCACTTGGTGGTGTCATCGAACGCGGCGCGTTGCGCCACCGACTGGATGCGCTCCTTCTCGGGCTTCGACGACGCCTGCAGGAACGGCTGGATCTCGCGGTAGGAGGCGAAGAACGGCTCCATGTCGACGATGAGGTCCTTCTCCAGCGGCAGGCCCTTGATGGCCTCGACGTAGATCGGCTGCGAGATGTCGAGGTCCTTGATCAGCGTCTTGCAGGCCAGACGGTTGCGGCCGTTGATCCGCATCGCGTCCGAGCCACAGATGCCGTGCGCACAGGAGCGGCGGAACGACAGCGAGCCGTCGACATCCCACTTGATCTTGTGCAGCGCGTCCAGGATGCGGTCGGTGGGGTACATCTCGACGTCGTAGTCGACCCAACGCGGCTCGGTGTCGTTCTCCGGATCGAACCGGCGAATGATCAGGGTGACGGTGAAGGACTGGATTGCCTCCACGGGTACCTCTGCTGCTACTTCGCTCACGACTAGTACTTCCTTTCCATGGGCTGGTAGCGGGTGATCACCACGGGCTTCCAGTCAAGACGAATGTGGTCACCGGCATCCGCTGACCGGCGGTCGCCGGTCAGGTAGGCCATGGTGTGCTTCATGTAGTTCTCGTCGTCACGGTTGGGGTAGTCATCCCTCATGTGACCGCCGCGGGACTCCAGGCGGTTGCGTGCCGAGAACACGACGACCTCGGCGAGGTCGAGCAGGAAGCCGAGTTCGACGGCCTCGAGCAGGTCGGTGTTGAACCGCTGGCCCTTGTCCTGCACCGACACGTGCTGGTAGCGCTCGCGCAGGTTGTGGATGACCTCGGTGACCTCGGCCAGCGACTCGTCGGTGCGGAACACCTGAGCGTTGCGGTCCATCGAGTCCTGCAGTTCCTTGCGCAGCACGGCGACACGTTCGGTGCCGGTGGAGTCGCGCATCCGCTGCAGCCACTCGCGCACGTCGCGCGACGGGTCCTCGGGCAGTTCCACCCAGTCGGCGTCACGCACGTACTCGACGGCGTTGTTGCCTGCGCGCTTGCCGAACACGTTGATGTCGAGCAGCGAGTTGGTGCCGAGGCGGTTGGAGCCGTGCACCGAGACGCAGGCGCACTCACCGGCGGCGTAGAGGCCGGGCACAACGGTGGTGTTGTCGCTGAGCACCTCGGCGTTGACGTTGGTCGGGATGCCGCCCATCGCGTAGTGCGCGGTCGGCATCACCGGCACCGGCTCGGTGACCGGGTCGACACCCAGGTAGGTGCGGGCGAACTCGGTGATGTCCGGGAGCTTGGTCTCGAGCACCTCGGCACCGAGGTGGGTGCAGTCGAGGTAGACGTAGTCCTTGTTCGGGCCGGCGCCGCGGCCCTCCGCGACCTCCTGCACCATGCAGCGGGCGACGATGTCACGCGGCGCGAGGTCTTTGATGGTCGGCGCGTAGCGTTCCATGAAGCGTTCACCGCTGGCGTTGCGCAGGATCGCGCCCTCACCGCGGGCACCCTCGGTGAGCAGGATGCCGAGACCGGCGAGCCCGGTCGGGTGGAACTGGAAGAACTCCATGTCCTCCAGCGGCAGGCCCTTGCGCCAGATGATGCCGACGCCGTCACCGGTCAGGGTGTGCGCGTTCGAGGTGGTCTTGAAGATCTTGCCGAAGCCGCCGGTCGCGAAGATCACGGCCTTGGCCTGGAAGACGTGGATGATTCCGGTGGACAGCTCGTATGCCACCACGCCGGCCGGCTTGTCGCCGTTCATCACCAGGTCGAGCACGTAGTACTCGTTGAAGAAGTTGATGCCGTGCTTGACGCAGTTCTGGTACAGGGTCTGCAGGATCATGTGACCGGTGCGGTCGGCGGCGTAGCAGGCGCGGCGCACCGGGGTCTTGCCGTGGTCGGCGGTGTGGCCGCCAAAGCGACGCTGGTCGATCTTGCCATCGGGCGTGCGGTTGAACGGCAGGCCCATGTTTTCCAGGTCGAGAACTGCGTCGATGGCTTCCTTCGCGAGGATCTCCGCGGCATCCTGGTCAACCAGGTAGTCGCCACCCTTGACGGTGTCGAAGGTGTGCCATTCCCAGCTGTCTTCCTCGACGTTGGCGAGCGCCGCCGCCATGCCACCCTGCGCCGCACCGGTGTGCGAGCGGGTGGGGTACAGCTTCGAAATCACTGCGGTCTTTGCCTGAGGTCCTGCCTCGATGGCGGCGCGCATGCCGGCCCCGCCGGCACCCACGATGACGATGTCGAATTGGTGGTAGTGAACCCCGTCGACGATCGATCCGTCTTCGAATTCAGGCATTAATTAACTCCACAGAAACTAGGCAGCAGGTCTGCCGGCTGGCCGGCCGGGCAGGGGTCGAACGTGTAAATGACGAGGGTGCCGAGGATGATCAGCACGACGGCCGACGCGGCGACAGCCCAGACCAGGATGCGGCGCACCGTCTCGTGGCGCGCGTAGTCATTGATCAGGGTGCGCATGCCGTTCGCGCCGTGAATGAGCGCGAGCCACAGCAGCAGCGTGTCCCAGACGACCCAGAACGGATCGGCGAGCTTGCCGCCGACGAAGGCGAAGTCGATGGCCTGGATGCCGTCGCCCACCATCAGGTTGACGAACAGGTGGCCGAAGATCAGCACGACCAGCACCACGCCGGAGACGCGCATGTAGATCCAGCCCCACTTCTCCCAGTTGACGCCCTTGCGTCGTGCCGGGCGAGCGGAACGGGGAGTTTCGATTGCAGTAGACATGTCGGCCCTCCCTAGTGGCTGAAGACGTTGATCAGGTGGCGCGGGGTGAAGCCGAGCATCGTGATCACCCAGAGGGCGATCACGACCCAGAACATCACGCGGTGGTACTTGGTACCGCCCGCCCAGAAGTCGATCAGGATAATGCGCAGCCCGTTGAAGGCGTGGAACGCGATCGCGCCGACGAGGGCGACCTCGCCGAGGCCCATGATCGGGGTCTGGTAGGTGCCGATGACGGCGTTGTAGGCCTCGGGGCTCACGCGGATGAGGGCCGTGTCGAGCACGTGCACCAGCAGGAAGAAGAAGATGGCGACACCGGTGACCCGATGGAGCACCCATGACCACATGCCCTCGCGGCCCCGGTACAGGGTTCCCCCCGGTCGGGCTGCGCGCTTGGAGTCTGCTGTCAGGGTTCCTGCCGTGTTCTGAGGCATGAACAACCCTCCCTGGCGGTGTTGGGCGGCCTCGAAAGGCGAGGCCCGAACCGCTCGATGAGCGTGCGGTCAGTCTATTCCTCCCGTCGGGACCGTGCCCCTTAGGTGTACCTAACTGTCTCGACGTCGAGACATTCGGACGCCGGGGCCGGCTGCCGTGCCCGGTCCGGCTGGCGGGGGTGGCCGCTAGTCTGGGCAC
>JBEVDR010000122.1:0-10314 GCA_040513215.1 Microbacteriaceae bacterium
GTGCGCTGCTCGAGGGGCCTGCCGTCCTCCCGCCAGCGGACGATGGGCACGCGCGCCTCGGCGCCGCCGATCTCACCGATCGGACCGATCTCAATCAGGCGACCGCCGGCGATCACGCCGGCGCGATCGCTCAGCTGCGCGGCCTCGTCCAGGTAGTGCGTGGTGAGCAGGATGCTCGTGCCCTCCGCGCTCAGCGAGCGGACCAGATCCCAGAACTGCCGCCGCGCCTCCGGGTCGAAACCGGTGGTCGGCTCGTCGAGGAACAGCAGCTCGGGCCGGCCGATGATTCCGAGTGCGACGTCGACACGGCGGCGCTGTCCGCCGGACAGCTTGTTGATCAGGGTCTTCGCCTTGGCGTCGAGGCCGACCGCGGCGATCACCGCGTCCACGTCGCGCGGGTTGGGGTAGAAGCTCGCGAAATGGGCGAGCTGCTCCCGCACGGTGACATTGCCCTGCTCGCCGGTGGACTGCAGCACGATGCCGAGCCGCGCCTTCCAGTCGAGTCGGCCGCGTTGCGGGTCCTCGCCGAGCACGCTGACCTTGCCGCCGGTGCGGTCGCGATACCCCTCGAGGATCTCGATGGTGGTCGACTTGCCTGCCCCGTTCGGGCCGAGCAGGGCGAAGGTCTCGCCGCGGTGGATGTCGAAGCTCACACCGTCAACGGCGGTGAAGTCACCGTACGTCTTGCGTAGGTCGCGCACGCTGACGGCCAGGTCTGAAGAGGTCATGCCTGTCAGGGCGGGGCGGTCGTCAGGGTGTGGGAGGAGCGGATGCCTCCGCGCCTGCGCCCGCCGCGGGTTCAGGCTTGCGGCCGAGCCGCAGCACGGTGCCGAGGATCGCGGCGGAGACGAGCAGCGTGCCCAGGCCGGCCGCGCCGGTCACGACGATCAGCGCCGGGTTCAGCCCGCTCAGGTCGACGAGGCTGCCGACCAGGAAGAGCGTGGCGATTCCGAGCAGTAGGGCTCCCCAGACGATGGTGTGAATGCGGGTCTTCATCGGGAGGCTCCTTCGGTGATGATGGTCACGTCGCCGAAGCCGGCGTAGACCTCGATGTCCAGCTCGCGGTCCGCCTCGGGCGCGTTCGGCAGGATCTCGTTCAGGCCGCGGAACAGCCCGCCCTGGTCGGCGGTGCTGCCATCGACCTCGAGCTGGCCGCCGCCGACATTGAGGTCCAGCTCGATGTACTCGTCGTCGGGAACGATGATCGTGACGTCGCCGAATCCGGAGAACACCCGCACCTGGCCGATCTCTCGGCTGGCAGTGCCGCGGCGGGTGCCCTGCCAGTAGTCCTCGAGGTCGATGGTGGTCTGACCGAAGCCGGCGAAGTACACCTCATCACGGTTCTCGGTGTACTGGGCCTGGTAATTGCTGTTCCCGAAGACGGTGACGTGGGAACCGAACGGCGAGAGGGATGTCGCCACCAGCGTGATCGCGACGACCACCGCGAGCCCGCTGGAGCCGCCGGAGCGCTTGCCGATGATCCCGTTGACGATGATCGCCACGGCGAGCACCGCGAGCATTGACGCGAGCCCTGCCGTCATCGACTGCTCGGTGATCGTGCTTTCGCCGACGAGATAGAAAACGAGGGCGCCGACGATGAGGGACAGCCCGATGGCGCTCAGGGTGAACAGCGGGTGCGAGCGGGTGCGGTCGAGTTCGGCGCGGTACGCGGCGGCCCGAGCCGCGCTCTCGCGCTTCTGCTCGGCGACCTTGGCGGCCATGGCGGCGCGCTTGGCGTCCTCGTTGGCGCGGACGAACTCGTCGCGCTCCTGCTTGTACCTCGCCTGCTGCTGCTGCCACGCGGCCAGGTCGGCCGGGTCGGTCGGAGGCTGGGAGGCTGGGGCACTGGTCGGCGCCAACGGAACGGTGACCGCAGTAGCGGACGCAGTCGGATACGCGGCGGTGGGGTAGGCCGCCGTCGCGGCGTCCGACGACCCGGCGTCGCCCGCTGCCGGCGGCATCGGGGTGGCGACTGGTGTCTTGTCCGAGCGGTTTGCGAGCGCGACGACCAGCCAGATTGCCAGGCCGATGACGGCGAGAGTCCAGAACACTCCGAAGAAGCCATCGCCGACCGCCCACGGCCAGACGTCGCCGTTCCACCACGGGAAGATCGGGCCGACGAAGGGGAAGGCAATGTTGCCGCTCGGTAGTAGTTCGAGCAGCACCATCACGCCGGCTCCGGCGACCGGCGGCTCGAACCGGCCCTTGCCCAGTTCCTCGGCGTGGATCTTTCCGGTGTGGTCGGGCAGCAGCATCCATGCGGCCGCGTAGAGCAGTAGCATCGGGGCGCCGAGCAGGGCGACCACGACGATGATGCCGCGCACGATGAGCGGGTCGATGTTCAGGCGCAGTGCGATTCCGGAGGCGACACCACCGATCCAGCCGGGCTGGCGGGTAAGTCCGATGGATCGCATCCAGGCGAAGAAGCGGTTGCCTTGGGGCGACTGCGGCGGTTGGGGTGCGCCGGGCGTCTCGGTGGTGGGTTCAGTTGGCATGCTCCGATGTTGGCAGGGCCGCGGCATCCGCTGCCATGGGGTGTTCCCCTGATCCGACCCTGAGAGCGGCCCGCGAGCGCGGTCCGGCGTGCTTGGATTCTTCTGTGACCATTGTTCGTCCACCTCTCGTGCGTCCGCGCGATGCCGTGATCGGCGGCGTCTGCGCCGGCCTCGCCGCGCACCTCGGCGTGCGCGTCGGCACCGTGCGGGTATGGGCCGTGGTCACCGCGTTCCTCGGCGGCGCCGGCGTGCTGATGTACCTCTGGCTGTGGGCGCTCGTGCCTCTCGAGCAGTCGGCCCCGGATGGACCGGACACGCTGCATCGGCGGTTCCCGGTCGCCCCGATCCTCACCGGTGTTGCCGGGTTCAGCGCCCTCATCTGCCTGCTGCTGGCCGGAAATGGCGACGACGCGTCGAGCTGGGTGCTGCTGACCATCGTGCTCGCCGGTGCCGCAGTGGCCTGGAGCCTCGTGCTTGACCGGCAGGACCCCAACCGCACCGAACGGTACGGCGTGATCGTGCGCACGACGGCCGCCGCGGTGATGCTGGTCACCGCCGTGCTGCTGCTGTCGATGGATCCCGGCACCGCCGCCGCGGTGCTCTCGGTCGGCATGACCATCGCCGGGGTCGCCGTGCTGGTCGCCCCCGCGGTCGTGAAACTCTGGACCGACCTGATGGCCGAGCGCGCCGCCCGGGTGCGTGAGGAGAGCCGCGCCGAGGTGGCCGCGCACCTGCACGACTCGGTGCTGCAGACCCTTGCGCTGATCCAGAACCGCGCCGGAGCCTCGAGCGAGATCGCCCGCATCGCCCGAGCGCAGGAGCGCGAGCTGCGCGACTGGCTGTTCTCCGGCACGCGTCCGAGCGACGCCGACTTCGCCTCGCAGCTGCGGGAGGTGGCCCTCGAGATCGAGTTACAGCACCCCGTGCGCTTCGACGTCGTGACGACCGGCGACTTCACCGGCAAGTCCTTCCCCGCGGTGCTCGCCGCCGCGCGCGAGGCAATGCTGAACGCCGCCCGGCACGCCGGCGGTGACGTGTCCGTTTACGTCGAGCTGGCGGCATCCGGTCTCGATGTCTTCATCCGCGACCGCGGCGCCGGATTCTCGCTTGACGATGTGCCGGACGGCCGGCTGGGCGTGCGTGAATCGATTATCGGCCGGATGTCGCGGCACGGCGGCACCGCGACGGTGACCTCCGGCGAGAGCGGCACCGAGATCCACCTGCACCTTGAGACCGGAGACCAGCAATGAGAGTACTCATCGTCGACGACCATTCGATCTTCCGGTCGGGACTGCGCGCCGACCTCGACGGGTCACTGGACGTGGTCGGCGAGGCCGCAACCGTGGACGAGGCGATCGAGCTGATCGCGTCGCTCGAGCCGGAGGTGGTGCTGCTCGACGTTCACCTGCCCGGCGGGCAGGGCGGCGGCGGTGCCGAGGTGATCCGGCGCAGTGCCGGGTTGCTCGACCGGGTCAAGTTCCTGGCGCTGAGCGTCTCCGACTCCGCGGAGGATGTTGTGGGCGTCATCCGGGCCGGCGCCCGCGGCTACATCACCAAGGGGTCATCCGGCGCTGAGGTGTCGCGGGCTGTGGCCACGGTCGCCGTCGGCGACGCCGTGTTCTCGCCGCGGCTGGCCGGGTTCGTGCTCGACGCCTTCGGAGCTGTCGCGGGGGAGCAGGCGGTGCACGATGACGAGCTCGACCGGCTCTCCGCCCGCGAACGCGAGGTGATGCGGCTGATCGCCCGCGGCTACGCCTACAAGGAAGTCGCCAGCGAGCTGTTCATCTCGATCAAGACGGTGGAAACCCACGTTTCCGCGGTGCTGCGCAAGTTGCAGCTGTCCTCCCGACACGAGCTGACCGCCTGGGCGTTGGAGCGCAAGCTGCTGTAGGCCTCCCGTTGGGAGCGCCGCGAGCGATGCGAGTGACGCGTCTCGCAATCAACTCGGGTTGACGCGAGGTTTCGAGAGCGGCCGATTTCGTCGGGCGCTCCTCAACCAACGGGGTCAGCTGAAAAGCTTCTGCAGGCGCTGCACGCCCTCGAGCAGCGGGGCGTCGCCGAGCGCGTAGGACAGGCGGATGTATCCGCTCGGTCCGAACGCCTCACCGGGAACCACGGCCACCTCGGCCTTCTCGAGGATCAGGTCGGCGAGCTCGAGCGACGTGGTCGGGGTGACCCCGGCCCATTCGCGGTTCAGCAGGCCGGTGACATCCGGGTACACGTAGAACGCGCCCTCCGGCGTCGGGGTGACCATGCCGGGGATCTTGTTCAGCTCGGACACGATCAGCTGACGGCGGCGGTCGAACGCCTGGCGCATGTTCTCGACGGCGTCCTGCGGGCCGGTGAGCGCCGCGAACGCGGCACGCTGCGAGATGTTCGACACATTCGAGGACAGGTGCGACTGCAGGTTCGCGGCCGCCTTGATGGCGTCGGTCGGGCCGACCATCCATCCCACGCGCCATCCGGTCATGGCGTACGTCTTCGCCACGCCGTTGACCAGAATGGTGCGGTCGGCGAGCTCCGGCACGGCCTCCACGATCGAGGTGGCGTGCCCGGGCGCCTCGGCGGATGACGGGGTGCCCGCGGTGTCGTAGACCAGGTTCTGGTAGATCTCGTCGGTGATCACCCAGAGGCCGTTCTCCAGCGCCCATTCGCCGATTGCCCGGGTCTGCTCTGCCGAGTAGACGGCGCCGGTCGGGTTCGACGGCGACACGAACAGCAGCACCTTGGACTGCGGTGTGCGAGCCGCCTCCAGCTGCTCGACGGTGACCAGGTAGCCCTGGTCCGAACCGGCGAACACCTCGACGGGAACGCCGCCGGCGAGCCGGATCGCTTCCGGGTATGTGGTCCAGTACGGCGCCGGCATCAGCACCTCGTCGCCCGGGTCGAGCAGCGTGGCGAACGCCTGGTAGACGGCCTGTTTGCCGCCGTTGGTCACCACAACCTGGGCAGCGGATGCCGCGAGGCCGCTGTCGCGCAGCGTCTTCGCCGCGATGGCCTCACGCAGGTCGGGCAGGCCGGCCGCCGGCGTGTAGCGGTAGTTCTTCGGGTCGTGCACGGCCGCGAGGGCGGCCTCCACGATGTAGTCCGGCGTGGCGAAATCGGGTTCACCGGCGGCATAGCTGATGACCGGGCGGCCCTCTGCCTGCAGCGCCTTGGCCTTGGCATCGACCTTGAGGGTGGCGGACTCGCTGATCGAGCCGATACGACGGGATACGCGGGGAAATTCTGGCACCCGATAAGCCTACTGATTGAGCCGCTTTTGCGTGGGCTTCGGCCGTCGCCTACACTAGGGCGAGGTAGTTGAAATCTGCCAAGCTTCGTCGCGCCTGTTTCGGGCAATCCAGCCTTGACTGAACGTAGCGAAGCTATGCTGTTTCACTCGTATCCTTGAGTGTGCGTTGCCTTGGCAACACGCAAAGGGCGGTGGCTCAATTGGTAGAGCAGCGGTCTCCAAAACCGCAGGTTGCAGGTTCGAGTCCTGTCCGCCCTGCAAGTTACTTCGCGAAGCTTCGTGAGGGACTTAACACCGTGACAGACGTCAGAAGGTAGTGATGGCCAAGAAAGTTATCGACGAGCCCAGCGAGGATGTCGTCGCCAACGCGAAAAAGGAACGCGCGGAACGCCGCGGTCCGTTTTCTCGGCTCGCGCTGTTCTTCCATCAGGTCATCGGCGAACTGAAGAAGGTTGTCACCCCGACCCGCAAAGAGCTCCTGAGCTACACCGGTGTCGTGTTGGTGTTCGTTGTCATCATGATGGCGCTGGTCTCGGTGCTCGACCTCGGGTTCGGAACCCTGGTGTCGTACGTGTTCGGCGACGGCCCAATCAACTAAACAACTTCCCGATCACCGCTGGCTCGGCCCACTGGCCGCCCCGTGGTGATCACAAGTATTGAAATGAGATCCAGTGTCTGAACAAGAGCGCCGCGACATCGACCTCGCGACTGCCGCCGAGCAGTCCTCCGAAGAGGACGAGGCTCAGGAGGGCAACACGCTCGCCGCGGATCAGGCTTCCGTCGATTCCGCCGAGCACGAGGCCATTCACGTCTTCGAAGAGGGCGAGATTGAAGACCAGGGCGACCTGAGCGGTCTGCTCGACGACCTCGACGCTGCCCTGGACCCCGAAGCCGACGCCGTGGTCAACGACGCCCTGGATGTCGACACCATCGACGAGGCGGAAGCCGCGGTCGAGGCCACCGACGATGAGCAGGCCAGCGAGGTTGACCCGTACGAGGAGTTCCGCGCCGAGCTGCGTGCGAAGTTCGGCAAGTGGTACGTCATCCACTCCTACGCCGGCTTCGAAAAGCGCGTCAAACAGAACATCGAGAACCGTCGCGTCAGCCTCGGCATGGAGGACTTCGTTTTCGAGGTTCAGGTGCCGATGGAAGACGTTGTCGAGATCAAGAATGGTCAGCGCAAGCTGGTCAACCGGGTTCGCATTCCCGGCTACGTGCTGGTGCGCATGGACCTGAACGAGGACAGCTGGTCGGTCGTGCGTCACACGCCCGGTGTCACCGGCTTCGTCGGCAACTCGCACAACCCGACCCCGCTGCGCTTCGAAGAGGCGTTCTCGATGCTGAAGAGCCTCGTGCAGGTCGAGGTCGCTCCCGCTGCGAAGGGTGCGGCAGGTAAGGGTGGCCAGAAGCTGCAGGCCCGCGTCATCCCGGCCGAGATCGACTTCGAGGTCGGCGAGACCATCACCATCAAGGAAGGCTCGTTCGCCGGTCTTCCCGGCACGATCAGCGAGATCAAGCCCGAGAGCGGCAAGCTCACCGTGCTCGTGTCGCTGTTCGAGCGCGAGACTCCGGTCGAGCTCAGCTTCGACCAGGTCACCAAGCTCTAAGAGCTCCCTAAACCACCGCAGCCCGCCCGGGTTCGCGGGAGAGCGGTCCGGAATTCCGGCTGCTCGAACACCAATAAGAAGGAAGAACAATGGCACCGAAGAAGAAGGTTACTGGTCTGATCAAGCTTCAGATCAACGCCGGCGCCGCGAACCCCGCCCCGCCAATCGGCCCGGCCCTGGGTCAGCACGGCGTGAACATCATGGAGTTCTGCAAGGCCTACAACGCCGCGACCGAGTCGCAGCGCGGCAACGTCATCCCGGTTGAGATCACCGTGTACGAGGACCGCTCGTTCACCTTCATCCTGAAGACTCCTCCGGCAGCCGAGCTCATCAAGAAGGCGGCTGGCGTCGCCAAGGGTTCCGCCACCCCGCACACCGTCAAGGTTGCCAAGCTCACCCGCGACCAGGTTCGCGCGATCGCCGAGCAGAAGCAGGCCGACCTCAACGCCAACGACATCGAGGCCGCTGAGAAGATCATTGCCGGCACCGCTCGGTCGATGGGCATCACGGTCGACGCGTAGTCGGCACCAGAACCTCAGGTTCCCGCACACCGGGGCCGAAAGTGGAAGAGCCCGCCTGGCTCATTACCCACGAACTCACTTTTTAGGAGAACAACATGGCAAAGAAGTCAAAGGCTTACCGCGCTGCGGCCGAGAAGCTCGAGCCCGGCAAGTACTACGCCCCCACCGAAGCCGTCGCGGTTGCCCGCGAGACCGGTGCGAGCAAGCCCAACTCGACCGTTGAGGTCGCGTTGAAGCTCGGAGTCGATCCCCGCAAGGCTGACCAGATGGTCCGCGGCACCGTCATTCTTCCTCACGGTACCGGCAAGACCGCCCGCGTCATCGTCTTCGCAACCGGCCCGGCGGCCGAGGCAGCAATCGCAGCCGGCGCCGACGAGGTCGGTGGCGACGAGCTGATCGAGAAGGTAGCCGGCGGCTACACCTCGTTCGACTCCGCCGTGTCGACCCCTGAGCTCATGGGCAAGGTCGGTCGCCTCGGTAAGGTGCTGGGTCCGCGTGGCCTGATGCCGAACCCGAAGACCGGAACCGTGACCCCGGATGTCGCGAAGGCCGTTTCCGACATCAAGGGCGGAAAGATTGAGTTCCGCGTCGACAAGCACGCCAACGTTCACTTCGTGATCGGCAAGGTGAACTTCACCGCTGAGCAGCTCGACGAGAACCTGAAGTCGGCTCTCGACGAGATCGTGCGTCTCAAGCCGTCGAGCTCGAAGGGCCGCTACGTGCTGAAGGGCGCCCTGTCGACCACGTTCGGCCCCGGCATCCCGCTGGATGTCAACGCCATCTAAGTAACGCAGCAGTGAAGGAAGGGCCCGCCGGCTGGCGGGCCCTTCCTTCGTTGTAGAGCACGGATGCCGCCAGCCCCCGTTGCAGCGGCCACAGGTCGGCAGTACCCTGACCGTGAACGGCGGGTGCCTGCCCTCCCGCCGACGAGGCATCATGACATCGTCGACCGATCTGGACCGCGGCCGCGCGGCGTACCTCGACCGTCACTGGACGGAGGCCGTTGCCGGGTTCGCCGACGCCGACCGCGTTGAGACGCTCACCGCCGACGACCTGGTGCGTCTGTCGACCTCGGCGATCATGCTGGGCGAGTTCGCGACGGGCACCGACTTCTTGACGCGCGCCCACGAGCGATATTTGGCCGGCGGCGACATCCGCGGCGCTGTCCGTGCCGCCGCCTGGCTTGGCCTGCAGTTCCAGAGCAAGGATGACCGGGCGCAGAGCACGGGCTGGTTCGCTCGCGCACAGAGTCTGGTCGAGCAGCATCCGGATGACGAGTACCTGCCCGGCATGCCGCTGATCGGGTTCGCGCTCGGCACCCTGTATGGCGCCGGAGACGCGGCGGGAGCGCGGCAGATGTTCGCCCGCGCCACCGACATCGGCGCCCGGTTCGGTGACCCCGACCTGCTCGCTCTCGGACAGCTGGGGCGAGGGCAGGCCGACGTCATGCTCGGCAATGTGACCGACGGATTGCGCTCGCTCGACGAGTCGATGGTCGCGGTCACCGCGGGGGAGGTGTCGCCGATCCCGTCGGGAATCATCTACTGCGCGGTGATCGGCATCTGCCACCTCGCGTTCGACGTGCGCCGCGCCTACGAGTGGACTCGTGCGCTCGACCACTGGTGCGAGCTGCAGCCCGATCTCGTCAGCTTCAGCGGGCAATGTCAGGCCCACCGGGCCGCGCTGTTCCTGCTGCACGGAGCGTGGGCCGAGGCGCTGCAGGCGGCCGAGGCAGCTGAAGACCTGTTTCGCCGCGGCGACCAGCATGCCGGCTTCGGCGCCTTCTACCAGCAGGGCGAGGTGCTGCGCCGGCGGGGCGAGTTCGACGCCGCCGAGCGGTGCTTCCAGGAGGCGGGACGCTCGGGCTACGCCCCGCAGCCCGGCCTGGCGCTGCTGCAGCTCGCCCGCGGCGATGTTCGGCAGGCCCGCGCACAGATCCAGCAGACGGCCGACAGTGTGGACCTCGCGACCCGCCGCCAGCTGCTGCCCGCAGTCGTCGAGATCGCGCTCGCGACAGACGACGTGGCCGCGGCTCGCGCGGCCGCCGATGAGCTCACCGCGGCATCCGGAACACACGGCATGCCCATGCTGGTGGCGACCACGGCCCAGACGGATGGCGCCGTGCTGCTGGCCGAGCAGCGACCCCATGAAGCCCTCCAGCGGCTGCGCGGCGCGCTGCTGCTGTGGCACGAACTCGACGCGCCATATGAAGAAGCCGAGTGCCGGATCCTGATCGGCCGGGCCTGCCGGGCACTGGATGACGAGGCCTCCGCGCTCACGGAGTGGGAGACGGCCCGCGGCATCCTGCTCGAGCTCGGCGCGAAACCGGCGCTGTCCACACTCGACGGCCTCGCGCTCGCCCATCGCGACGCGGCTCTCGGGCCGCTCACCGCCCGGGAGATCGAGGTGCTGCGGCTGGTGTCAACCGGCCTCACCAACCGCGCCGTCGCCAGCCA
>JBEVDR010000123.1:0-22423 GCA_040513215.1 Microbacteriaceae bacterium
GTACTCTGCCGACTTCGCCGACTGGTCGCTACTGATCGAGGCGATCATCGTCATACTCGTCGTGAGGTTTGCACCGGGCGGCATCGTCGGCGGCGTCACGCGGCTGCTCGCTACGCTGCGCAGGAAACGAGCCGTGGTACCGCCGCCAACGAGAAAGGTAAGACATGCCGAAGTCGGACAGTGAAGGAATCCGGGTCGTCACAATCGACGGTCCGGAGCGGAACCTGCTGAACCCCGAGGTGATGGCCGAGGTCGGCCGACAACTCCATGACGCGAATGACGATCCGGATGTCGCGGGAATCATCGTGACCGGGGCCGGCGGTGATTTCTGCGGCGGACTCGACCTCGCCAGTATCCGTGCCGGCGGCGATCCAATCGAGTTCGCCGGGTCGTTGGCGGCGCTGCTCAAGATCTTCCCGAGGCTCGAGAAGCCGATCGTGGCCGCGGTGAACGGTGACGCCGTCGCGTCCGGCTCGGCGATCGTGGCCGCCTGTGATTACGCGGTGAGCGTGCCCGCCGCGCTGATCGGCAGCTATGAGGTCGCTGTCGGCGTGTGGCCGATGGTGGCGCAGGTTCCTCTGATTCACCGGCTGGGGGCCCGGCGAGCGATGGAGAACATCGGATCGGGCGACCCGTTCACCGCTCAGCGGTCGCTCGAGGTCGGGCTGGTGAATGCCATCGCGGAACCAGATGTGCTGCTCGAGGCTGCATCCGCCTGGCTTCGGCGGGCAATGCGCGCAGGGGCTGCCAGCAAGGGTCGCGCCAGTTTCTACGAGCTGGCCCAGCTACCGTACGACGACGCGCTCGACGCGGCACTCGAGAAGTTCGCCGCCCAGTTCACGCCGGCGAGCTAGATCCGACCGAGGTCAGGCAGGTCGGGGAGAGGTCGTCTCGAAATCTCCCGGGCCTCGTCGGCGGGGATTCCAGCCATGCGCAGCAGGTTCTCGGCATAGAGCTCGCTGGGGTCGACGGCGTCGTCGTCGTCGAGGAAGCGGTACATGGCCCCGAGCAGGGCGCCGAGCGTCATCGCCGTGGCGAGGGGCACATCGGCGATGTCGAACCGTCCCGAATCGACGCCCTTCTGCAGGTCGCGCGACGCGCGCGGGCCGAGCGCGTTCAACAGGCCCTCCTGTGCGATGCCCAGACGCACCGTGAACCAGCCCCACACGGGGTCGGAGACCGCCGTCTTCATCAAATGCCGCAACGAGAACGAATACACCTCCGCGGCATCCTCGACATCCTGGGTCAGCGCGTCCAGCCGACGGCCGAGAAGCTCGACAACGTCGAAGATCGCCGCGTCGATCAGGTCGTCGCGCGACTTGAAGTAGTTGTAGAACGTTCCCTGTCCGATGTCGGCGCGCTCGGTGATGGACAGGATCGTGACCGACTCTGGGCCGCCTTCGGCCATCTGCGCCTTGGCAGCCTCGAGCAGGTTCCGCCGAGTCTGCTCGGCTTTGCGCACGCGCCGTCCCGCAGGCTGTGCGGGCTTCGCCGACTCGCGGTGCTCAGAGTGTGTTGCGTGCATCAGCGTGAGTTCCCTAACGATCAGTCCACGGAGTGGTGGTCCCGTTGCAGCAAATGTAGCCAACATTCTGGTCGAACATTGGCGGCACGAGTTGACAACCTGAACACAGGCTCTAAAGTGGGTATTCATTCAAGGATGAATGCCCACTCATATTTGGAGTTGCAATGTCGCAAACCTTTTCCTCCGATCTCGTCGACCGCAACACGGCAACGCAGCGCGTCAGCCTGAACAGTGACGTCGTCGTTGTCGGTCTCGGACCCGTCGGCCTGCTGTCGTGCGTGCTGTTGGGGCAGAAGGGATACCGGGTCATCGGCCTCGAGCGCTGGCCGTCGCCCTACAATCTGCCGCGCGCCGTGACCTTCGACCACGAGATCGCGAGAATCCTGTCGTCACTGGGCATCGACTCTGACAACGACTCGGCGATCGACTACCACGACGACCACTACTACTGGGTCGACGCAGCCGACGAGATCCTGATGGAGGTCGACTGGATCTCGACGGCGGGTGACGGCTGGCGCAACCGGTACTGGTTCAACCAGCCGGACCTCGAAGAGCGCTTGCGCAAGATCATCGCCTCACTGCCGAACGTGGAGCTGCGCTCCGGACACGAGGTCGTCAGCTTCGAACAGGACGATTCCGGCGTCGTGGTCGGGTTCCGCGAGGTCGTCGGGGAGGGCACCGTCGCCGTCGCCAAAGAGGGCGGCGTTGACGGTGAGGTGCACGCCCAGTTCGTCATCGGATCTGATGGCGCAAACAGCTTCATCCGGCGCGCGGTCGGCCTCGAGCTGACCGATCTGGAGTTCTATTACGACTGGCTGGTCGTCGACCTCACCCCGCACGAGATGCCCAAGTACATGACGGCGCACTTCCAGGTCTGCGACCCCGCCAGGCCCACCACGGTGGTGCCGGGGGGACCGGGCAAACGCCGCTGGGAGTTCATGGCGCTGCCGGGCGAGGACACCGCGGTGCTCGGGTCGCCAGAGAAGGTCTGGAGCCTGTTGGAGCCGTTCGGGATGACACCGGAGACCGCCGTTCTCGACCGCGCCGTGGTGTGGCGCTTCCAGGCCAAATACCTCGAGAACTGGCGGCAGGGCCGTGCCCTGCTCGCCGGCGATGCCGCGCACCTCATGCCTCCGTTCGCGGGTGAAGGCATGTGCGCGGGGCTGCGGGACGTCGTGAACCTGGTCTGGCGTCTCGACCTGGTGCTGAAGGGCACCGCCACGTCCGATCTGCTTGATGAGTGGTCGGTTGAGCGTCGGGAGCAGGCAAAGTGGTACATCAACTTCTCGGCTGAACTCGGACGGGTGATCTGTGTCGCGGACGAGGCCGAGGCCGCCGAGCGCAATCGTCGGCTGAAGGCTGAGCACGCCATTCAGTCGCAGGCTGGTCCGGTTTCGCCGCACGCGGCCGTACTCGGCGAGGGCACCTGGGTCGCCACTGATGAGCATGCCGGAAAGACCTCGGTCCAGGGCAGGATCGCCTACCGGGGCCGTACCGGACGGTTCGATGACATCGTGGGACGCGGATGGTTCGTGCTTGCCTCGGTGAACGCCGAGGATGCTGCGCTCAGCGGGGACCAGCTGGAGCGATTCCGCGCGGTGGATGGCCGGGTTCTGACCGTCGGCGCTGCCGGCTCCGGAGCCGACGTGATCGACCTGGACGGTGTCTATGAGGCGTTCTTCGCTAACAGCGGGGTAAGCCACATCATCACCCGACCGGACTTCTATGTGGCGGCCACGGCGCGATCAGAGGACGAACTGCGCCAGGTGTTCGACCAGATCATGACGCACGTCGTGGTGCGCTGAGCGCACCGCGACGGCTCACCCATGAAGCCGGCCGGCCCCGGGACACCGGGGCAGGCCTTCTTCGTGGGCTGGTCAGGATCGGTCGTTGGCCTCAGCGGGAGCAGCAAGGCTACGCGTGACCTCGGCGATGGCCGACCAGTCGAGCTCTGCGATGTCGTCGCGAGCGAGCGCCTGCTCGAACACCTCGCGCAGCACGGGAGCGGTCGGCAGTACCACGCCCTCCGATGCGGCAGCCGCCTCGGTCAGAGACAGGTCCTTCAGCCCGAGCGCGACGCTGAAGCCGACCGGCTCGTATCGCCGGTTCGCGATGAGCGCGCCGTAGCCGGTATACGCGGCGCCGGTGAATGCGGCATCCGTCAGAACCTCGATAAAGGTGTTCGGGTCAACGCCGCCGCGCTCGATCAGCGTGACCGATTCGCCGAGCGCCTGGAGAGCGTGAATGAGGTTGTAGTTGACACCGATCTTCACCAGGTTGGCATGGCGAACCTCGGTGCCGAGGTTCCACGTGCGCTTGCCCAGCACGTCGAGCAGCGGTTGCACGCGTTCGATCGCAGACTGGTCTCCTGCGACGACGATGTTCAGCTTGCCCACCTCCGCCACCTGAGCCCGTCCGAACACCGGAGCGGCCACGTAGGCCAGCCCAGCCTCGGCGTGGGCTCTGGCCATTGCGTCCGCCGCGTCGACGCTCAGCGAGGCCATGTTGACATGGATCGCACCCGGTCGCGCGGCCTTCAGCGCCTCGGCGCTGAACACGGCTTGCACAGCCTTGTCGTTGGAGAGGATCGAGAAGATGATCGCAGACGACAGCGCGTCCTCGATCGTGTCAGCCCGCACCGCGCCCGCGGCCACAAGGTCATCGGCGGCCGACTGGGTGCGGTTCCACACCCGCACGGTGTGCCCGGCGTCGACGAGTCGGCGCGCCATCGCCTTGCCCATGGTGCCCAGGCCGATGAAGCTGATTTCGGTCATCGTTGTGCCTTTCATACTGTTCTGATGGAGTGGGGATTCCGCTAGTCGCGGACGGCGGATACGTAGTCGACGACGGCCTTCTGGGAGACCCGTGGCGCGATGTACTCGAGTACCGCGCGGTGCTCAGGGTGGGCCTGGTACGTCTCGAGGTCCTCGTTGCTCGCGAACTCGGTGAAGAGCGCCAGATCCCAGTGGCCGGCGACCAACCCGAGCGACTTGCCCACCTCCAGAGTCAGAACCTGGGGGATGATCGCGGTCAACGCTTCAAGACGCTCACGGATCCCTTGCGCATCCTCGTCCTTGACCTGTGGATCATCCGCCTTGAGCGTGAACAACACAATGTGGCGGATCATCCGACCTCACCCCGGCCCTCGGGGGTGTTCAGGTGCGACTGCGAGTCGCGGATGAGGTTCATCGGTCCGTCGACGGTGTAGTAGCGACGGCCTCCGGCGACCATCAGCTCCTCAGCGGGGAACTTGGTGATTACCTCGCACCCCGTTGCCGTGACTACGAGCTCTTCTTCGATGCGGGCCGCGCCCCAGCCATCGGCCGCCGGCCAGTAGGTCTCCAGGGCGAAGACCATGCCCTCCTCAAGAACTTCCGGGTTGTCGAACGAGACCAGCCGCGAGAAGATCGGCTTCTCCCAGATCGACAGGCCGACGCCGTGGCCGTACTGCAGGGCGAAGGCGGCCTCCTCGTCGGGGAATCCGAATTCCTGCGCGGTGGGCCAGAGCTTGACGATGTCGGCGGTCGTGGCGCCGGGCCGGACGGCGGCGATCGCGAGGTCCATGTACTCGCGGGCCTTCTTGTACGCGTCGCGCTGCGCCCGGCTCGCGGAGCCGACGGCGAAGGTGCGGTAGTAGCAGGTGCGGTAGCCGTTGTAACTGTGCAGGATGTCGAAGAACGCCGGGTCACCCGGACGAATAAGACGGTCGGAGTAGACGTGCGGATGGGGAGAGCAGCGCTCGCCGGAGATCGCGTTCACCCCCTCGACGTACTCCGAACCGAGGTCATACAGGGTCTTCGCGACCAGTCCAACAGTCTCGTTCTCGCGGACACCCGGGCGCAGGAACTCGTAGAGATTCTCGTAGGCGGCGTCGACCATCGACGCGGCGTGGGTGAGGAGGGTGATCTCCTCGTTGGTCTTGATGCGACGAGCCTCGAGGAATACCTGCTGGCCGTCGACGACGCTGATGCCCTCCTTTTGCAGGGCAAAGAGCACGGGCAGTTCGACGATGTCGACGCCCAGCGGCTCATTCGCGACTCCGAACTTCTCAAGCTCACGCTTGATCTTGGCTGCGAGGCCTCCGGCGATCTCGGAGTCAGGGTGGAACGCGCCGCGGAGGATGGAGATACCGGCGCGGGCGCCGTTCTCCGCGCGCGGGCGGACCGCGTCGTGGTGCGCGGCGTGCGGGTCGGCATCCGCTTCCATGTGGGTCTCGTTCAGCCACGGGTTGTGCAACTGGTGATGCTTCGCGGCAGAGCCAAAGTCCCAGGAGATCGGGTCGGAGTTGCGGGTGAGCAGGCTGAACCGAATGAACTTGTCCATCGCCCAGGTGCCGATGTGGGTGGCGGTCATGTAGCGGATATTCGAGAAGTCGAACGCGAGTATCGCGCCGAGGTCAGACTTCTCGAGCTCGGCGCGCAGTCGCGCCAGGCGGTCTCCCCGGAGCTTGGAGAAGTCGACCCGCTGTTCCCAGTCGACCCCCATGGTGCCAAACGTTGCAGTGCTCATCGCCGGTGTCCTCTCTGAAAACGGCTCTGTTTCCCACGTCCAATCCGTCCGTGCGCGCGTTAAGTGTAACTGAACAGGTGACAGGACGTACAGTGAGTTCCGTGCACAGCGAACTGGGACCACGACTCCGCCGCGCGCGAGAGGCACGTGGGCTGAGCCTGCGCGGCGTCGCCGCGGCAGTGGGAGTGTCTGCGAGCATGCTCTCGCAGGTTGAAACCGGCAAGACTCAGCCGTCGGTGAGCACGCTGTACGCCCTGGTGGGCCACCTCGACGTCTCGCTGGATGACCTGATGGGCAACAACGCCAGCGGTGGTCGTGTCCGGTCGGAGCGAGAGCAACCGATGGCCACGGGCAGGTCCGCGAGCCCCGACATCATTCAGCGGGCCGCCGACAACCCGGTGATCGACATGCAGAACGGAGTTCGCTGGGAGCGGCTGGCGGTGGGCGGAGGTAGCCTCGTCGACCCGCTCATCACCATCTACCAGCCGGGCGCCGGGAGTTCGGCCGATGGTCGCCTGATGCGCCACTCCGGTGTCGAGTACGGCTACCTGCTGAGCGGGGAGCTCACTCTCGAGATCGATTCGGAGACCTATGTCCTCGGCGCAGGCGACTCCCTGTGCTTTGACTCCAGCCGGCCTCACCGGTACATCAACAACACGGCCGAACCCGCGACCGGACTCTGGTTAGTGGTCGGACGGCAGGAACAAGGTCCGGCGGGTGACCCACACGGTCCGGACCGGTCGGGTGCGGCATCCGTTCGTCCCGGCCGGCAGGCTTAGTCGGTAGCCTCGGCCTTCTCGCCCTTCCGGTACTGGTACGGGTTACTGAGGATCTCGACCTCGGGGATCTCCGGGTTCATGCCGGCCTTCCAGGTCTCCTCGCCGAGAGTCGAGCGGAGGTACTCCACCGTGTTCTCGACCTGTGTTCGCGCCCTGGGCAGGTCGCCGACGATGAGCCTGCCGTTGAACTTGACCGGTTCGCCGCCGACCAGCACGGTGTGCACGTCGCCGCGCCCGGCTTGGTAGACCACGTGGCCATACGGGTTGATGATCGGCGTCATCGTCGGCGAGTGGTCGTTCTTGATCAGGATCACATCGCCGAGCTTGCCCTTCTCGAGGCTGCCGACCTGGTCGAGCCTGCCGATCGCGTGCGCGCCACCACGGGTGGCCCAGGCGACGACATCTTCGACGCGGATGGTTGCGTGGGTGACGGTGGCCCCGGTCTGGTGCGCGATGTAGTGCTCGAGCGCGCGGTCGGCGCCGACGGTGCTGCGCATTGCCGAGAACATGTCTGAGCTGAACCACACGCTGGTGTCGATCGACATCGACGCGGGGATGCCATGCTTGCGCAACGCGGCCGCCGGGGGATAGCCCTGGCCGCAGGTCTGCTCGCTCTCGGTGGCCAGCGACACCGTTCCGCCGGTCGCGGCGATCTTCTGGTAGGACTCGTCGCTCAACGTCGCGGCGTGCACGTAGATGTAGCCAGGCTGCATGGCGTCGTTCTCGAACATGCGCTCGATGCCGGTGTCGCTCGTCGCGCCCCAGACGCCGGTGTGTGTCGTGACGGGGATGCCGAGGTCGCGCGCAGTCCGGAACGCCGGTGCCTCCGGAAACCCGGGGTCGTCGGGGACGTCGAACGCGATCTGGGCGCCGAACAGTCGGGAGTCGTCACGCGCCTTCTCGATGATTCGGCGCACCGCGGGATCCTGCGTCCATTCCCACGGCGCCGCGGCGAGGTTTCCGTAGGCGAGCACGAAGCGGCCGGGTGAGCCCGCGAGCGCATCGAACGCGGCTTCTCCGTGCTCGGGTGTGCGCAGCCCATGCGACCAGTCCACGCTGGTGGTGACCCCGGAGTCGAGCGCGTCGAGGGCTGAGATCAGGTTGCCCGCTGCCACGTCTTCCGGCCGGAACTTCATCCCGTGCTCGAGGTAGTACCAGACGAAGTACTGGGTGAGGGTCCAGTCCGCGCCGTACGCGCGCATCGCGGTCTGCCACATGTGGCGGTGGGTGTCGATCATGCCGGGAAGCACGATGCCGCCTGCCGCGTCGATCTCGTAGGCGTGGTCTGGTACCGCGACGGAGGGGCCTACCTCGGCGATGCGGCCGTCGACCACCAGAACGTCGCCTCTCGGGATGACGGTGTGGGAGGCGTCCATGGTGAGGACGATCCCGTTTCGGAAGACGACGGGTCTGCCTGCTTGCGGGCCTGGCTGATCGGACATGCGCATATCTCCTTTGATGTGCTCGCGCTTCGTTGCGCTGCTTGCCTGCCGGTTAAGAACCAACATGGCTCAACTCGACGGAAATGGGAACACCCCCATGAACCGGAAACGTGGGTAGGGATGCGCACGACAAAGTCGCACGCATCTCGAAGCCCTTGCGGCGGTTGCGTCGTCTTGGTAGAACGTGCAGAACACCCAACGCCGGGGAGGACGCCGCATGTCGAGGTTCGTGGTCCGTCGAGGTGGGGAAGCGGAATATCTCCCGCCGGGGCTGCTCGCGCCCGGTGCGGAAGGGATGACGCGCTGGCGCGCCGTCGGCGAGCAGGACGGCGCCGCCCACACCGATTTCGGCATCACTCGCCTCGAGCCGGGTGGCTTCACCGCAACACACCTGCACTCCTTCGAGGAGACCTTCCATGTGATCGAGGGTGAGGTCGTGCTCGCGACACCGGAGACGACCGTGCACCTCGTGGCGGGCGACTACGGAATCATCCCGATCGGTGTCCCGCACGCCTGGCGAGCGACGGGTGAAACCGTCGCGGTCTGGTCAGACCTGTTCACGCCGCCGCCGCGCGAGCGCTACGGCTCTGACACCTACCGGGTCCCCGAGTTGCCCGTCGTCAACGCCACCAAGGTCGACCCACGCGACCCACGCACCCGGTCATTCGGCAATATCACCACCGAGCATATGAAGCCCGGGAGGCAGTCGCAGGAACTCCTTGCCGTGTCGGCCAGCATGCGCACCGCACTGCTGGTCTACACCGGTATCTCGCTCAAGATGATGGTCGATTCCGACCTTGGCGCGTCACTGGGCACCCTGTTCATGGTGCAGTACGACCCCGACGGCAAGGTGGGCCCCCACGACCACCCACTCGAAGAGGCGTATCTCATCCTCGACGGCGAGGTCAGGTCGACCTTCGACGGTGAGGAGTTCCTGCTCGGCCCCGGCGATTTCGCCTGGGTGGCGGTCGGGTGCGTGCACTCCTTCGCGGCGACGGGCAGGGCGGTGCGCTGGCTTGAGAGCCAGGCGCCGCAGATGCCAACCAGGCACGCCTACCGCTTCGGGCGGGACTGGGACTACCTGGCCGGGCAGCTGGAGGGCGAACTGTGAGCAACCGCACGATTCTCATCGTCGGCGGGTCCTCCGGGATGGGGCTCGAACTGGCGAAAGGTCTCGCTGCCGACGGCGACCGCGTGATCGTGACCAGCCGCAGCCAGGACAAGGCGCATGCGGTGGCCGGGCAGCTGGGCGAGAATGCGGCGGGCGTCGCGCTGGATCTCTCCGAGCCGGAGGAGATCGCCCGAAATCTCGCCGGCGTCGGCCCACTCAATGGGCTCGTGCTCGGCGCCATCGATCGGGACGCGAACACCATCCGCGAATACGACATCGCCCGCGCTCGGCAGCTCATCACCTTGAAGCTGATCGGCTACACCGAGACCGTGCACGCCCTGCTCGACCGGCTCACGGCGTCGGTGGACACCGGAATCGTGCTCTTCGGGGGCCGGGCGAAGGATGCTCCGTACCCGGGCTCCACGACGGTGTCCACGGTCAACGGCGGGGTCGTGGGCATCATGAACACGCTCGCCCTCGAGCTCGCACCCATCCGGGTGAACTCACTGCACCCGGGAATCGTCGGCGACAGCCCGTACTGGCAGAGCAAGCCGGAGGGCGTGCTGGCCGTCTACGAGAACCGCACCCCGGGTGGACACCTCACCACGATGACCGACATCGTCGACGCCGCCAGGTTCCTGCTGTTCAACCGCGGTGTCTCGGCGCACAGCCTGTACGTCGATCGCGGCTGGCGCATCACCTGACCGGGCGGCGCACGGCCGACCAGCCGTTGCGTTTCTACTCGAAGAGTTCCGGATGTCGCGCCAGCTCGAGCCTGGTGCGGCGGATGTGCCCGAAGAGCACGCGATCGGCGTCGTCGGCATCCGCGCGTTCAATCGCGTGCACGAGCAGATGGTGCTCCAAATGCACGGCCACGTCGCCCTCGGATCGGAACAGCCGCGTGTACGCGCGACGGTAGTGCTGGGTGGTGTTCCACAGTCGAAGGACCGAGTCGCCGAGCAGCGCGGTGGTGGCGCCGGTGTAGCTCAGCAGGTGAAACTCGCGATCGAGGCGCATGAAGTCCTCGACATCCGTTGCCGCCTGCATCTCACGGCGCAACTCGTGCAAGCGGCCGATGGTGTCCTCGGTGAGCTGGGGCATGCTGTAGCGCAGCAGCAACGGCTCGATCCGCTCGCGGATCTGGTACATCTCCTCGCACTCGGCGAGGCTCAGCCGGGAGATCCACGCTCCGGTGTTGGCGACCAGGGTGACCAACCCGTCCGCCTCAAGGATCCGCAGCGCCTCCCGCACCGGCAGCCGGCTCGCGCCGAACTGTTCGGCGATATCTTCCTGGCGCAGGCGAGTTCCCGGGCTGTACTCGCCGCGCAGGATCGCGTCGCGCAGGTTGTCCGCGATGCGTTGGCTGGCGATCCCGTTACGGGGCACTGGGATGGACATTCGAACCTTTCTCGACGAATTGTCTATTCTGCCGGTCGTGCGGGGTGCCAGAGCGTGACCGGAGCGTCCTTCTCATACGCCTTACCGTTCGGGAAGCTCACCAGCTCGAACTGCATTCCCCAGGGCGAGCGGAAGTAGACCCAGCGTTGACCGGTGCTGTGGCTGCTGCTCACGGTGGGTTCGCCCATGATCTCGACGCCTTGTTCGCGCAGATAGTCAAGAGCCGTGTCGAAGTCGTCGACGTAGAAGGCCAGGTGGTGGCCGCCGATGTCGCTGTTTCGCGGTTCCGGGGCCGCCCCATCGGCAGGCTCGTACTGGAAGATCTCGAAGTTCGGCCCGAAGCCGCAGCGGAAGAACCGCAACTCGCGCATCACGGTGCGGGGATGCACGCCGAGGTGCTCCTGCATCCAGTCGCTGTCAGCGTGCTGGAACGGCCCGAGTGAGTACACCTTCTCGCAGCCGATCACGTCGACGAAGAATCGCTCAGCCTCGTCGAGGTCTGGCACCGTGAAACCGATGTGCTCGGTGCCGCGCAATCCGGGAAGCCCCTGTTTCATGTGTCTACTCCTTTGTCAGATCGGATACATTATCGCCTCTTCACCGGCGAATGCGCCCACAAGTTTCCGTAATCGGGCTTGAATTGGATTCAATCGGGGGATATTCTGCTGGTACACCATGCCGATAACCTCTCGGCAGATCAACGGAGACCACAGCAATGGCTAAACAACGACGTCTGCAATCCGACGCACCCTGGGTAGAGCTGACGACGACGCCTCAGGACTGGAAGTCGGCCGATCCGACGCTGTTGGCGACGATGCTCGGCCAGCTGCACCTGATCCGTGCGTTCGAAGAGACCGTGCTCGAGCTAGCCGGTGAAGGACTCGTGCACGGGCCGGCGCACTCCAGCATCGGGCAGGAGGGTGGCGCGGTCGGCTCCATCGTCGGGCTCGGTTCAACCGACGCGATCAACGGGTCGCATCGCGGGCACCACCAGTTCCTCGCCAAGGCCATCAACCACGTCTCGGGCGGTGTCCTCGACCCCGCCAAGCTGGTCGACGATGCGGTGCAGACCGTGTTGCAGCGCACGCTCGCGGAGATCCTCGGCCTGGCGCAGGGTTACTGCCATGGCCGTGGCGGCTCGATGCACCTGCAGTGGTTCGAGGCGGGTGCGCTCGGCACCAATGCCATCGTCGGCGGCGGTGTGCCGCTGGCGGCGGGCCACGCGTGGGCGCAGAAGCAGGCCGGAACCCGCGACGTCACGGTGTCGTACTTCGGTGACGGCGCGGTCAACATCGGGTCTGTGCTTGAGACCATGAACCTCGCCGCCGCGTGGAAGCTGCCGTTGGCGTTCTTCATCGAGAACAACCTGTACGCCGTCTCCACCCACGTCTCCGAGGTCACCGGCGAGTCGCGCCTGTCCGGCCGAGGCCCGGGCTTCGGCATCCGGTCATGGCGCGTCGACGGGATGGATCCGCTCGCTGTGCACCTGGCCATGAAAGAGGCCGAGGAGTTCATGCGCTCCGGGCAGGGCCCCGCAGTAGTCGAGGCCGAGGTGTACCGGTTCTTCCACCAGAACGGCCCGTACCCTGGCAGCGCCTTCGGGTACCGCAGCAAGGAAGAGGAAGCGGACTGGCGAGCTCGCGACCCGCTGGAGCGCGTCGCCCGCGAGATGATCGCCCTCGGCCGGATCGACGAAGCAGGCGTAGCCGCCGTGCGCGAGCAGGCCCAGCAGGCGATGCGCGACGTCGTCGGTCAATTGCTCGAAGCCGACCCTGACAGTGCGGGCAAGCGCCGCATCCGCCCGGACCTCTGGCCGGACACCGACTTCGTCAACGTCGGCGTGCGCGGCGACGCCAGCGAGCTGACCGGAGCCCGCACCCTCGACCCGACGGCGCACACCGGCGCCACCGAGCAGAAGAAGTTCGTCGACGCGGTCGCCGCGGTGATGGACCGCCGGATGGAGCAGGACGAGCGCATCGTCGTGCTCGGCGAGGACGTGCACCGGTTGAACGGCGGAACCAACGGCGCGACCAAGGGGCTGAAGAAGAAGTACGACGAGCGGGTGCTCGGCACGCCAATCAGCGAGAACGCCTTCGCCGGCCTCGGCGGCGGTATGGCCCTGGACGGCCGCTACCGCCCCGTCGTCGAGTTCATGTACCCCGACTTCATGTGGGTCGCTGCCGATCAGGTGTTCAACCAGATCGGCAAGGCACGCCACATGTTCGGCGGCGAGAACCCGGTTCCGCTCGTGCTCCGCACCAAGGTGGCGATGGGCTCCGGATACGGGTCGCAGCACCTCATGGACCCGGCTGGGATCTTCGCCACTAGCCCCGGCTGGCGAATCGTCGCCCCCTCGACTCCGGCCGACTACATCGGTCTGATGAACACCGCGCTGGCGCTCGAGGACCCCGTGCTGGTCATCGAACACGTGGATTTGTACCAGCAGACCGGTGACGTGCCCGTCGGCGACCTGGACTACCAGCTGCCGTTCGGCAAGGCTGCTGTTCGTCGCGAGGGTAGCGATGTCACGGTGATCAGCTACCTGTCGATGGTGGGACACGTGCTTGAGGCCGTCGAACAGGTGGGGGTGGACGCCGAGGTCATCGACCTGCGCTGGCTCGACCGCGCCTCGATCGACTGGGACACCATCGGCGAGAGCATCAAGAAGACCAACACCGTGCTGATCGTCGAACAGGGCGCTCGCGGCACCTCATACGGCGGATGGCTCGCCGACGAGATCCAGCGGCGGTTCTTCGACTGGCTCGACCAGCCGATCGCCCGCGTGACTGGCGGCGAGGCCAGCCCGAGCATCTCGAAGGTGCTCGAACGTGCCGCGATCGCCCGCACAGAAGAAGTAGTCGCCGGGCTCGAGGCCGTCGTGCGTGCGATGGGCGGCCGCTGATGGCCACCATTGTGCGGATGCCCGAAGTCCTCGCTAACACCACCGAGGCCGCCCTGCAGACGTGGCTGATCGAGGAGGGCCAGTCGGTCACCACCGGCCAGCCGGTCGCCGAGATCGAGACCGAGAAGGCGATGGTCGAGTTCAACTCTGAGTTCGACGGCACCCTTCTGCGGCACCTGGTGCAGCCAGGCGACACCGTGGAGGTCGGTGCGCCCATCGCTGTGTTCGGTGCTGCCGGCGAGAACGTCGACATCGACGCGCTGCTCGCCACCGAGGGACTCACTGCCACCACTCCGGCTGCTCCGGCAGCTGCAGCGCCCGCAGCCGCGACACCAGATCCGGAGTCCGGCGCCCCGACGCTCGAGTCGCCCGCGCTCGGCGCTGTTGCGGAGTCGAACGAGCCGGCTCCTGTGCCGGCACAGGCGGGGCAGGGGTCCCCAGCGACCGGAGGCGACGGGGGCAGACGCTTCATCAGCCCGCTGGTGCGCCGCCTGGCCCGCGAGCACGGCCTCGACCTATCCACGGTCACCGGCAGTGGCCCTGACGGTCGCATCGTGCGACGCGACGTCGACGCCCTGCTCGCCGCCGGCGCGGCCGCGCCGACCCAGCCGGCTCCGACCACGGCACCCACACCGGCACCCGCTGCCGCACCGGTGCAGGTGCCAGCGGCCGGCGGCTACACCGACATCCCTCACACCGGGATGCGGAAGGCCATCGCGCGCAGGCTCACCGAGAGCAAGAGCACCGTGCCGCACTTCTACCTGACGGCCCACTGCCGGGTCGACAAGTTGCTCGACCTGCGCACGAGCGTGAACGAGTCCGCCCCGCGCAAGGTGTCGGTGAACGACTTCGTGGTGAAGGCGGTCGCCGCCGCCCTGACCGACGTGCCGAACGCGAACGTGATCTGGACGGATGCCGCCAGCCGCCGCTTCGACTCCGTCGACCTGGCCGTGGCAGTCTCCACCGACGGCGGGCTGCTCACCCCGGTGCTGCGCGGAGTGCAGGCGATGAGCCTGACCACGATCAGCTCCACCATCGCCGATCTCGCCGAACGCGCCCGCGCCGGCCGGCTGAAGCAGCACGAGCTCGAGGGCGGCAGCTTCTCGGTGACGAACCTCGGCATGTACGGGGTGGACGAGTTCTCCGCCATCCTGAACCCGCCGCAGTCCGGCATCCTGGCGGTCGGCGCCGCGAAACAGCAGCCGGTCGTCGACGACGGACAGCTCACCGTCGGCACCGTGATGACCGTCACGCTGTCAGCCGACCATCGCGTGCTCGACGGTGCGCTGGCGGCCGAATGGCTGGCGGCGTTCGTCAAGCGCATCGAGAACCCGCTGTCGATCCTGATCTGACCGCACTACCCGCAGCCGCTCCTCCGCTGAGGTTTGCAGAACGGCCCTTCCCGACTTTCGGGGAGGGCCGTTTGCCGTACCTCAGTCCCGAGCGTGAAGCTCGCTACAACGAGGATGGCCCCGGGCATCGCCCGGGGCCATCCTCAATCTCTCGACTCGGACTAGGCGTCCTTGAGGTCGATGCCCTTCGTCTCGCGCATGAAGAACGTCGCGATGATCGTCAGCACGCACAGCACCATGATGTAGACGCTGAACATCCAGCCGGCGTCAAATGACACGAACAGCTGGTTCAGGTATGGAGCGGTTCCGCCGAACAGGGCGACGGACAGGGCGTACGCCACACCGATACCGCGGGTGCGGATGCGGGTCGGGAAGTTCTCGGCCAGGACCGCCGAGTAGATTGAGCCGGGGATGGCCCACAGCGTCAGGGCAACGCCGACGGCCACCAGCAGGGTCCACCCCTGGTCGCTGATGAGGTTCGTCAGTGGAATCGTGAGCGCGATCGAGGCGATCGCGAACGCGAAGATCATCGGCTTACGGCCGACGCGGTCGGAGAGCATTCCCCAGAACGGCATCGAGATGCAGCAAACGGTCTGGGCGATGACGCTCATCCAATACGCCGTGCTGGAATCCATGCCCCGCTGCGTGATCGCGAACGTGGTCATGTACGAGCCCCAGGTGTAGTTGACCGCTGTGACGCCCGCGGTGAAGAAGATCATCTTCAGGCCGATGCGGATGTTCTGCGCCTTCGAGGTCTTCACCACAGGGGCGGCACCCTCTTCTTCGACCTCATCCTCGAAGACATCGCTCTCGTTCATGTTGCGGCGCAGCCACAGCACGACGAGGGCAAGCACGCCGCCGAGCACGAACGGAATACGCCAGGCCCACTCGGCCACGGCCTCGTCGCCGAAGAGCCCGGTGATGATGGCGCCGATGATGAACGCGAGGACGCTGCCGCCGGTGATCGCAATGAACACGGCGGATGTCCACAGGCCGCGCTTCTCGCGCGGGGCGATCTCGGCGACGTATGTGGTGGATGCGGCGGACTCGCCGCCGTGCGCGAAGCCCTGCAGGCATCGGAGCAGCAGGAGGAGCAGTGAGGCCCAGACGCCGATCTCGGCGTAACCGGGCGCGAAGCCGATGAGGAAGCTTGCGCCCGCCATCATCAGCATCGTTGCCAGCAGAATGAACTTGCGGCCCTTGCGGTCACCGATCAGTCCGAACACCCAGCCGCCGATCGGGCGCATCAGGAAGCCGACAGCGAAGACCGCGAAGGTCGACAGCAGCGCGGAGCCCGGGTCGGTCGGCTCGAACATTGCCGCGGCGATGAACGGTGAGAACACGGCGTATGCGCTCCACTCGTACCACTCGAGCAGGTTGCCGGCGGTGCTCGCGAAGAGCGACTTGGCCCGAGACGCGAGCGAAGGCCTCGCGAGCTCGGTGGTGGTAGAAGTGCTTGTCATGATGAGTGGGAGCTCCTTCGCTCGGTTCAGGATGAGGTGTACCTCGCTATTGCCCTCACGGGTGACCGTAGGCAAACGGATCCGCGGAGCCTCACTCCTCGGACCGCCTGCGAGCCTAACCCAAATTCTGAATCCATACGTATACGCACCAATCTCGGTCTTCCCCGGGCTCCGGGTTTCGGAGCCGTCGGCCGACCGGGTCATTGGATCCAACGACGAGGAATAGCGGCGGCGCCCTGCGGCATTCCGACGGCGCCCCGCAGCATCGTGCCCGGTGCCGCCCGCGTAGGCTGGACCGGTGGCAACACGGATCTTTATCACGTCTGCTGAAGGGCAGACCGGCAAGTCGACCATCGCCCTCGGAGTGCTCGAAGCACTGAGCCGTGAAACCGGGCGCGTGGGGGTGTTCCGCCCGATCGCCCGCTCCACCGCCGAGCGCGACTACGTGCTCGAGCTCATGCTCGCGCACGACAGTGTCGACCTCGACTACGACGACTGCATCGGCGTCAGCTACGAGCAGGTGCACAGCAACCCGGATGCCGCGCTCGCCGACATCGTCAACCGTTTCGCGCTGATCGAGGAACGCTGCGACGTGGTCGTGATCCTCGGCTCCGACTACAGCGACGTCGGCAGCCCCACCGAACTGGCGTTCAACGCCAGGATCGCCGCCAATCTGGGCGCCCCGGTGCTGTTGGTGCTCGGCGGCAGGCGCTCAAACGGCACGGGCGTGCGCACCGCGTCGGAGATGCGTCAGGTGGCCGAGGTCGCCGCGGCGGAGCTGCGTCACGAACACGCCGAGTTGCTCGCCATCGTCGCCAACCGCAGCGACCCCGAGCAGCTCGCCGAGATCGTGGCGGGCATCGAGGCATCCCTCGACACCGAGCATGCAGACGTGCCGGTCTGGGCCATTCCCGAAGACCCGGTGCTGGTCGCCCCCACCGTGCGCTCGCTGCTCACCGAGACCGAGTCCGAGCTGCTGTTCGGCGACGAGACCCTCCTCGATCGTGAGGCGATGGGCGTGGTGATCGCCGGCATGTCGATGGAGAACGTGCTGCCCCGGCTGATCGAGAAGTCGATCATCGTGATCGCCGGCGACCGCATGGACGCGCTGGTCGGGGCGCTGATGGCGCACACCTCCGGCACGTTCCCCAGCCTCTCCGGCGTCATCCTGAACGGCGGTTTCGCGATCTCGCCGCAGATGGAGCAGCTGATCACGGGCTCCGGCACCACCCTGCCGATCGCGCGCACCGGCCTCGGCACCTATGAGACCGCTCGGCGGATCACCGAGACGCGCGGCCGGCTGGCCGCGGAATCGCCCAGGAAATACGCCACCGCACTGGCCCTGTTCGAGTCGAACGTCGAGGAGAAGCGCCTGCTGCAGCGGCTGCAACTGACCCGGTCGAGCGTGGTAACGCCGCTGATGTTCGAGCACGGCCTGGTCGACCGCGCGATGAGCGCCGTGAAGCACATCGTGCTGCCCGAGGGCACCGATGACCGCATCCTGCACGCCGCCGCGATCCTGCTGCGCCGCGGTACCGTGCGCCTCACCCTCCTCGGCGAGGAGCAGGCGATCCGGGCCCGCGCCACCGAACTCGGCATCGAGCTGGACGGCGCCGCCATCGTCAGCCCGTTCGACCCGGAGCTGCGCGAGCGCTTCGCCGCCGAATACGCGAAACTGCGCGCACACAAGGGCATCAGTTCCGAGATGGCCGCGGACACGGTGACGGATGTCTCATACTTCGGCACCATGATGGTGCAGCTGGGGCTTGCCGACGGCATGGTCTCCGGCGCCCAGCACACCACTGCGCACACCATCCGCCCGGCGTTCGAGATCATCAAGACCAAGCCGAACGTGAACGTGGTGTCGAGCGTGTTCCTGATGGCGCTCGCCGACCGGGTGCTGGTCTACGGCGACTGCGCCGTGATCCCGATGCCGACCGCCGAGCAGCTTGCCGACATCGCGATCTCCTCCGCTGAGACGGCCCGACAGTTCGGCATCGAACCGCGAGTGGCGATGCTCAGCTACTCCACCGGAGATTCCGGCAGCGGAGCCGATGTCGACAAGGTGCGGCAGGCCACCGCCCTGGTGCGGGAGCGCCGCCCCGACCTGCTGGTCGAGGGCCCGATCCAGTACGACGCGGCCGCCGACCCCACCGTCGCCGCGTCGAAGATGCCGAACTCGAAGGTCGCCGGACGGGCGACGGTGTTCATCTTCCCCGACCTGAATACGGGCAACAACACGTATAAAGCCGTGCAACGCAGCGCGGGTGCCGTCGCCATCGGGCCGGTTCTGCAGGGCCTGAATAAGCCGATCAACGACCTGTCGCGCGGCGCACTCGTGCGTGACATCGTCAACACTGTCGCGATCACCGCGATCCAAGCACAAGGGGAGACCTCATGACGCAGGTGTTCGTCGTCAACTCGGGATCATCCTCGATCAAGTACCAGCTGGTCGATCTGGAGACCGGCCAGTCCGTCGTCGGCGGACTGATCGAGCGGATCGGCGAGCCCGGCTCGTTCATCGCCGACCACTCCGAGGGAATGCAGATCGTGCTCGACGAGCTGGGGGAGGGCCGCGACATCCTCGCGGTCGGCCACCGCGTCGTGCACGGCGGCAGCGCCTTCGCCGTGCCCACCCTGATCGACGACTCGGTTGAAGCCGAGATCGACCGGCTCTCGGAACTGGCGCCCCTGCACAACCCGGCGAACCTGCTCGGTATCCGCGCCGCCCGCGCCGCCATGCCAGGCATTCCGCACGTGGCCGTGTTCGACACCGCGTTCCACCAGAGCTTGCTGCCGGCCGCGTACACGTACGCGATCGACGCGGAGCTGGCCCGCACACACCAGATCCGTCGCTACGGCTTCCACGGCACCTCGAACAAGTTCGTCTCCGAAGAGGCCGCTCGAGTGCTCGGCAAGCCGTACTCCGAGCTGAAGATGATCGTGCTGCATCTCGGCAACGGGGCATCCGTCACCGCCATCGACGGCGGGCGGTCCATCGACACCTCGATGGGACTCACCCCGCTGCAGGGGCTCGTGATGGGAACCCGCTCCGGCGACATCGACCCCGCGGTGGTGTTCCATCTGAAGCGGCACGCCGACCTCGACGTGGACGAGATCGACACCCTGCTGAACCGCAAGAGCGGGCTGCTCGGCCTCACCGGGATGAACGACATGCGTGACGTGCAGGAGGCGGCGCAGCAGGGCAACGAGGATGCCGAGCTGGCGCTGCAGGTCTGGCGGCACCGCATCCGGCACTACATCGGCGCGTATTACGCCCAACTCGGCGGCCTCGACGCGGTGATCTTCACCGCCGGCATCGGCGAGAACAACGCGCTGCTGCGGCGGCGTGCGCTCGGCGGACTCGCGCACCTCGGCATCCGGGTCGACGACGACCGCAACGAACTGATGTCGCGCGAGCCGCGCATCATCTCGCCGGACGGCGCAGGCGTCGCGGTGCTGGTGGTGCCGACCAACGAGGAACTGGAGATCGCGCGGCAGACCGCGTCGGTGGTGTGAGGATTCCCCTGCATTAGGCTCGGCTCGCCGCGCGCCTGGCAGCTCGCGGGTCGGGATGTCGCGGGCTCACTGGCCGAGGACGAACCGGCGCTGCTCGGCGACATCTTCTTCGGCGCGGCCGCCTGCCTCACCGTGGACGGCTGGGTGGGGGAGCACATCCTCGAGGCGTGGACCGCGGGGCGATCGTCGCTGCGGGCCGGGGTTGGGGTTGGCGGGGCCGCGGTTGGCGGACGGCATGAGCATCCCGCCGGTCACGCCCAGCATCACCGCCTGCCCTGACGGGCCGCTGCTGGTTCGCGGGGACGTGGAGGTCCTGGCCGCCTCCGGTGAGGTGATCCCGGCCAGCCGCCGCACCTTCGCGCTCTGCCGCTGCGGGGTGTCCACGATCAAGCCGTTCTGCGCCGGCACCCACAAGCTGATCGGGTTCAAGACCGAGGAGCCCGAGGGGGAGCGGTAACGCGGTTGGGCTAGGCGGTGGCCGCTTCGTGCGCTGCGGCGACGGCCGCGCGAGCACCCTTCTGCCAGGGCTCCCCGTGGCCGGGCAGTACGGTCGCGGCATCCGTGTCGGCAATCGCCTGCAACGAGGCCAGAGCCATCACGGAATCGGCAGCGGCGACCCCGGCAGCGAGTCGGGGACCGCGGCGGCCGGTGAACGGATCCAGGGTGACCAGGGCGTCGCCCGAGAACAGCACGCCGCGATCGGCCAGATGCAGCGCGCAGTGCCCGAAGGTGTGCCCCGGCGTGAACACCACCCGGGGGCGGCCCGGAACGTCGAGCACGGTCGAGGGAGGCAGTCGCCGGGTGTTGGTCGCGCCCTTCACGCGCAGTCCGCCGGCCGCCGCCATCGCGGTCAGCATCGGGATCGCGCGCGGATGCCGCAGCGTGTGGAGCAGCGGATTGCCTTGGCGGTCGTAGCGGTACGGATGCTGCGCCACGCGCTCGTCAGCGGCGTGCACCCAGATCGGCACCGACCATTCAGCGGCGATTCGGGCGGCGAAACCCATGTGGTCGAAGTGCGCGTGCGTGATCACCAGCGCCTCCACGTCGCCTCGGCTGCGGCCGATCGCCTCCAGCGACTGCTCCAGGTGAGTCCAGGTCGCCGGGAACGCGGCATCCACGATGGTCACCCGGGTGCCGTCCTCGATCAGGTAACAGTTCACGTAGGCGTGGCTCAGGCGATGGATGCCGGGGGCAAGATTCCGGGTGAGCGTCGGGTGGTTTCCAGCGGCCATGCGTCCCTCCACTTGCTGAGGCGAGTGCGGTAGGGGCCCAGCGTACGCCGGGCGGCTGGCAGGTCACGGGGAGTGGTGGAGTCGGCGTGCACCTCGATCGGCGGCGACCGACCCCGGCTGGGTCGCCGCATCGGGCCCATCGGACTTAGAACGCCTCGGCGATCGGCGTTTCTCCGCTCACCAGTTCGAACTGGCGGCGTACCGCCGCGCCCGTTTGCAGCAGGTGGGCGATGACGGCCGCGACATCCGCCCTCGGAATGGAGCCCCGCTCAACCGTGTCACCCACGGTGATCAGGCCGGTGGGCGGCTCGTTGGTCAGGGCACCCGGGCGAATGATCGTCCACTCCAGGTCGCGCGGTCGAATGGCGGCGTCGGCCTCGCTCTTGGCCCGGGAGTATGCCTGCATCACCTCGTCGGCGTTCGGATCCACCCGGTCGGTGGCGATCGCCGAGATCTGGATCAGGCGCCGGATGCCGGCAGCCTCCGCCGCATCGGCGAGGAGGATCGCGGCATCCCGGTCGACGGTGGTCTTGCGGGCCGCGCCGCTGCCCGGGCCTGCTCCGGCGGCGAAGACGACGGCGTCGGCGCCCTGCACGTACGCGGCGAGTGTTGCGGTGTCGGTGTGCTCGAGATCGAGCAGCAGCGGCTCGGATCCGACCCGTTTCAGGTCGGCGGCGTGGTCGGGATTCCTGATGATGCCGACCGGGTGGTGACCGGCATCCGTCAGCAGTTGCGACAGCAGTAGGGCGATCTTTCCGTGGCCTCCGGCGATGACGATGCGCATGACACGACGCTAGCCGGGTAAACTGGATGTCGGCTCCCCGCGTGGCGCCATCCAGGCCAACTCCCCCAGGACGGAAACGTAGCAAGGGTAACCGGGCTCTGGCGGGTGCGCGGGGGGTCCATTTTTGTGTCCCGGCGGTGGTCGCTGTCGCTGTCGCACGGCTCAACACCGGCACGCCGGCGTTCCGCAGGAGTTCTGGGGCGCCACGCCGCTGCGAGGCGACCGATTCACTGCGTGTCTCGGACAGAGTCCTGCTGAGTGCAGTGGGCATCGGGCGGTCGGCAGGGCACGTGGGACGCGTTTCAGGTCAGCGCCTAGCGGTACCTAGGCGCGCGGCAGCCGGTATTCGTGGGCGCGGCGGCCGTCTGCAACGAGCCGCTCGATTGCGGCGAGCACCAAGTCCCACT
>JBEVDR010000124.1:0-3897 GCA_040513215.1 Microbacteriaceae bacterium
CGAAAAAGCGAATGCGGCGCAGAGTGGATGAGTGGGGTCACTATGGACCCAAGGATTTATCTTACCGTACTCAGCCACCTTCCTGTCGGGCGAGGGCCGAACACTCCTATATAAGGGGGTGCCGACTGCTATAAGGGGGTGCCGACTGCCGTGCGAACGTGCAGATGGGACGTGGCCGGCGGCCACGTCCCATCCGTCGTTCACGTTCGGGTTACTTGGCCCAGCCCACCACGGTCCAGTCGACCGACTGGAACTGCTTGGCGCCGTAGTTGACCAGTCCGTCCTTGACCGCGTACACGTTCGGCAGCGGAGCCAGCGGCACAATCGGCACGTAGGACGCGAGTACCTTGTCGATCTCGTCGGCGATCACAAGACGCTTGTCGGGGTCGAGCTCCGCGTTCACCTCGTCGTACAGGCCCTCGAGGGACTCGTCGGTGATGCCGGTGAAGTTCGACTCGGAGTCGACCGGGGAGAACAGCGCCTCAGACGACGAGATCGGGAACGCGGTGCCCTGCCAGGAGAAACTCGTCATCTCGTAGTCGCCGGCGATGATGTAGTCCGAGAAGTACTTGGCGGCGGGAACCTCGTCGAGTTCGACGGTGACACCCACATCCTTGAGGTCGGCCTGCACCTGCACGGCGCGCTGCTTGTTGGTGGGCGTCTCGGCGGGAACCGTGATCGAGAGGGTCAGCACGTCGCCGTCCTTCTCCCGCAGTCCGTCGTCGTTCAGCTCGTAGCCGGCCTCGTCGAACAGGTCGGCGGCCTTGTCGACGTCGAAGCCGATGGCGGCTCCCACGTTGTCTTCGTAGCCCTTCTGGCCGGGCATGAAGATGTAGCTGCCCTGCGTGGTGGCGGTGACGCCCACCGGGGTGTTGGCGGATTCGGAGATCAGCTCGCGGTTGATCGAGTGCCCGATGGCCTGGCGAAGCGTCTCATCGGCCAGCGGCCCCTTGGCGCTGTTCATGGTGACGTGGGTCCAGGTGAGGCCGCCGGATGCCTGGATCTCGGCGTCCGTCCGCTTGGTCGCCGTCTGGTACGCGTCGGCATTCGACGAGATGTACAGCACGTCGGTCTCCGAGTTGCCGAAGGCGGTGGCCTGCGTGGCGCCGTCGACGACCTTCACGATGACCGTGTCGAGCTTGGGCGTTTCGCCCCACCAGGCGGGGTTCCGCACCATGGTCACGACCTGGCCGGATGCGTCGATGTCCGAGATCATGAACGGTCCGGAAGACGGCACCGGAATGCTGGTGTAACCGGTGTTGAACGCCTCGGGCGTCGCGGTCACCGCGGTGGGCAAAACCGTCGTGAAGATCGACTGCCAGTCGGCCGTGATCTGGTCGAAGGTGACGGTGAAGGTGAAGTCGTCGCCGGAGGACTCGATCGCGGTGATGTCCTCGTAGATCGCCGTGGAAGCGCCGAGGTACTCTTCGTTGGTGCCGTTCAGGGCCTGCCAGGTGCCGACGTAGTCCTTGTAGGTGATGGGGGTGCCGTCTTCCCAGACAGCGTCCGGGTTGAGCGTGATCTCCACAATCTGCGGGTCGTCGCTGATGACCTCGGCCGAGACGGCGTAGTCGGGGTTGACGACGGCAGTGCCGTCTTCGGCGATCTCGATGGGGCCGCCGGTGGTCGGCTCGACGGTGTTGACGGTGTCGACCTCGTTGCCGTCGACCTCTGAGGTGTTCCAGTTGACCGGCATGGCGTTGATGGCCAGGTTCAGCGTGCCACCGTCTTCGACGTCGGCCGCGTCAGCGACCACCCAGGCGGTGCTGGGCAGTTCCTCCGCGGCACCCGCGCTCGGCGTATCCGAGGAGGTGTTGCCTGGCGCGCAGGCTGTAAGCAGTAGGGCAGACGCACTCAGGACGGCGACTGCAGCAAATGCGGTGTTTTTTCGACGCATAGGGTTTCTCCTTCTTATCTTGGTGACGGGCTGTGCTTGCTGTGGGTGAAACGGATGCTGCTGTTGAGCGGTCGGAAAGGTTCAGGGGGCGCTCGCCAGCGCGGAGTCGACGATGCGGTAACGGTCGACGTGGTGGCACGCCGCGTCGACACCCTGGTGGGTCGCCAGCGGCGGGTCCTCGGTCGCGCAGAGCGACTGCGCGGCGGGGTCGAGCAGCCGGTACAGGGGGCAGCGGGTGCGGAAGTTGCAGCCGGTGATCGCCTCGGTGGGGCTGGGCAGGTCGCCTTCGAGCAGCACCCGGGTGCGGCTGCGTTCGATGGCGGGGTCGGGGATCGGCGCCGCGGAGATGAGCGCCTGGGTGTACGGATGCCGGGGGTGCGCGAACACCTCGGCCACGGGCCCGTACTCCACGATGCGGCCCAGGTACATGACCGCGACGGTGTCGGCGATCTGCCGCACGATGGCGAGGTCGTGCGCCACGAACAGGTAGGACAGGCCCAGCTGCTCCTTGAGGTCCTCGAGCAGGTTGATCACGCCGGCCTGGATCGACACATCGAGCGCGGAGACCGGTTCGTCGAGCACGACCAGGCGCGGGTTCGTGGCCAGGGCCCTGGCGATGCCGATGCGCTGGCGCTGCCCGCCGGAGAATTCGTGCGGGTACCGGTCGGCCATCTGCGGGTCGAGGCCGACGAGGTCGAGCAGTTCCTGCACCCGGGCCCGGCGCTCGGCCCGGCCGACGCCGTGCACGGTGAGGGGTTCGCCGATCACCTCGCCGATGGGCAGGCGCGGGTCGATCGCCGCCATCGGGTCCTGGAAGACGATTTGCACGTCTTTCCGCAGCTTCAGCCGCTCCGCCCGACTGGCCGTGCCGATGTCGGTGCCGTCGATGAGGATCTTCCCGGCCTGCGGGGACGTCATCTCGAGGATTTCGAGGATGGTGGTGGACTTGCCGCAGCCGGACTCGCCGACCAGGCCGAGGGTCTGGCCGGGCTGGATCGAGAACGAGACGCCGTCGACGGCCCGCACGGTGCCGATCCGGCGGGAGAACAGTCCCCCGTTGGTGAGCGGGAAGTGCCGTTTCAGGTCGGTGACGGTCAGCACCGGAACCTGGGTCTCCCGCGCCACGGCATGCTGCACCTCCAACGGCTCCGGCCGGGGAAACACGTCGGCGCGGGTGAGGCGGCCCGAGGCGATCTCGCCGGAGCGGTGGCACGCGGCCACGTGCGCCCCGTCGGCACCGTCGGCACCGTCGGCGTGCGAGGCGAGCAGCGGCTCCACTTCCCGGCAGACGTCGAGCGCGATCGGGCACCGGGCGGCGAACGGGCAGCCCGGCGGCAGTGCGGTCAGGGACGGCGGCCGGCCCTCGAGCGGCACCAGCCGTTGGGTGCCGGCGGTCTGCATATTGGGTACCGAGCGCAGCAGCCCGATCGAGTACGGCATGTGCGGGTCGCTGAAGACGTCGGCGGTGCTGCCGTTCTCCACCAGCTTGCCGGCGTACATGACGGCGATCCGGTCGGCGTGGCCGGCGACGACGCCGAGGTCGTGGGTGATCAGCACCACGGCCGCGCCGGTGAGCTCCTTGGCTTTTTCCAGCACCTCCAGGATCTGGGCCTGGATGGTCACGTCCAGGGCCGTGGTGGGTTCGTCGGCGACGATGAGCTTGGGGTCGTTCGCGATGGACATGGCGATCATGGCGCGTTGCCGCATCCCGCCGGAGAACTCGTGCGGGAACGCCTTGGCACGGCGCTCCGGCGCGGGGATGCCCACGACCGTGAGCAGTTCGACGGCCCGGGCCCTGGCGGCCCGCTTGCTCAGCGCCGCGTCGTGCAGCAGCAGGGCTTCGGCGATCTGGTCGCCCACGGTGTAGACCGGGGTGAGGGCGGAGAGCGGATCCTGGAAGATCATCGAAAGGTCGCGGCCGCGCAAGGCCGAGAGCTGGCGGTCGTTCATCTCGAGCAGCTTGTGGCCGTCGAAGTCGATGTCCCCGGTGATCACGGCGG
>JBEVDR010000125.1:0-21744 GCA_040513215.1 Microbacteriaceae bacterium
CGACGTGTTCGATCCGGCCACGGGGGAGCGCATCCGCACCATCGCCGACGGCTCGGTCGCGGATGGCGTGCGGGCTCTGGATGCCGCGGCCGCGGCTCAGGCGGACTGGGCACACACCCCGGCCCGCGTTCGCGGGGAGATCCTGCGCCGCGCCTTCGACCTGCTGCAGCAGCGCAAGGAGCAGTTCGCGCTGCTCATGACTCTGGAGATGGGCAAGCCGCTCGCCGAGGCGCGTGGCGAGGTCGCCTACGGCGGCGAGTTCCTGCGCTGGTTCAGCGAGGAGGCGGTGCGCATTAGTGGCCGCTACGGGTCGACCCCGGAGGGCACCGGCACAATGATCGTGACCCAACGCCCGGTCGGTCCGGTGTACCTGATCACCCCGTGGAACTTCCCGCTGGCGATGGCCACCCGCAAGCTTGGCCCGGCGCTCGCGGCCGGCTGCACCGTGGTGATCAAACCGGCCACGCTGACGCCGCTCACCACCCTCGCGTTGGTGGGGCTGCTGGAGGAGGCGGGACTGCCGAAGGGTGTCGTGAACGTGATCACGACCACTTCGTCCGGGAAGCTGTCCGAAACGCTGCTCGCCGACCCGCGCCTGCGGAAGGTGTCGTTCACCGGGTCCACGCCGGTCGGAGTGACGCTGCTGAAGCAGGCGGCGCCGAACGTGCTGCGCACCTCGATGGAACTCGGCGGCAACGCCCCGTTCGTGGTGTTCGCCGACGCAGACCTGGACAAGGCCGTCGACGGGGCAATGATCGCGAAGTTCCGCAACATCGGGCAGGCCTGCACCGCCGCGAACCGGTTCATCGTGCAGGACAGCATTGCCGACGAGTTCGCTGAGCGCCTGACCAAGCGAGTGCAGAGCATGAAGATCGGCCGCGGCACCGACGACGGCGTCAGCATCGGCCCGCTGATCGACCAGAAGGCCGTCTCGAACACCACCCGCCTGGTCGAGGACGCCGTGGCGAAGGGCGCCACGCTGCTCACCGGCGGGAAGCCGGTCGAGGGATCGGGCAGCTTCTTCGAACCGACCGTGCTCGACCGGGTGGATGACGGCATGGCGATCAAGACGGAGGAGATCTTCGCCCCGGTGGTGTCGATCATCCGGTTCACGGATGAGGCCGACGCCATCCGCATCGCGAACGACTCCGAGTACGGTCTCGTCGGCTACGTATTCACGCAGGACTTCCAGCGTGGCCAGCGGATGATCGACCAGATCGACACGGGCATGATGGGGCTCAACGTCGGCGTGGTCTCCAATGCGGCCGCCCCGTTCGGTGGAGTGAAGCAGTCCGGAATCGGCCGTGAGGGCGGACTCGAGGGCATCCACGAGTACCTGGAAACCAAGTACACGCTCACCCCGAACCCGTACGCGTAGCCCGCGGCGACCGCTTTTACGGCTCCAGCAGGGCGCGGATGTCGTCCGCCGTCAGGCTGGAGCTGAAGACGGCGTCGTCATCCATCACCGAATCGAACAGGCGCGCCTTGCGTTCCTTGAGCGCCATCACCTTCTCCTCGATGGTGCCAGTGGCGACCATCCGGTAGACCATCACGTTCTGGGTCTGCCCGATCCGGTGCGTGCGGTCCACCGCCTGCGCCTCGCTCGCCGGGTTCCACCACGGGTCGAGCAGGAACACGTAGTCCGCCTCGGTCAAGTTCAGGCCGAACCCGCCGGCCTTCAGGCTGATCAGGAACACCGGCGCCGCGCCATCCTTGAACCCGTTGATCACGTCCGCCCGCCGCGTGGTCGACCCGTCCAGGTAGGCGAAGGGGATGCCCTGCGCCTCGAACCGTGCCGCCGCCTTGCCAAGGAATGAGGTGAACTGGCTGAAGATCAGCGCCCGGTGTCCCTCGGCGAGCACATCCTCCAGCTGCTCGAACAGGGCGTCAAGCTTGCTCGAGGGAACCTCTGAGTACTTCTCATCGATCAGGGAGGCGTCCAAGCTCAGCATCCGCAGCAGGGTGAGCGAGCGGAACACGATGAACCGGTTCTTGTCGAGGTCGTCGATCAGGCCGAGCAGCTTCTGCCGCTCCCGCTGCAGGAACGTGTCGTACAGCTTGCGATGCCGCGGTTCGAGGTCGATCGGCAGCACCTGCTCCTGCTTGGCCGGCAGGTCGGACGCCACCAACTCCTTGGTGCGCCGCATCATCAACGGACGGATACGGCGACGCAGCTTGGCCAATTGCGCCGGGCTGCCGGCCCCCTCGATCGGTCGCTGGTATTCCTCGGCGAAGCGGCTGGCCGACGGGAACAGCCCCGGCGCCACAATCGCGAGCAGCGCGTGCAACTCGAGCAGCGTGTTCTCCATCGGCGTGCCTGTGATCGCCAGCTTGAACGGGGCGGACAGCTCGCGGGCGCAGATGTGCACGCGGGAGGTGCGGTTCTTCACGAACTGGGCCTCGTCCAGGATCAGGCCCGCCCAGCCGAGCGCCTGATACTTCTCGAAGTCGAGGCGGAACAGGGCGTACGAGGTGATCACCAGGTCGGCGCCGCGGGTGGCGTCGGCCAGCGACATCCGACTCTTCGCCTCGGTCGTGGTGATCGCGGCGACAGTCAGCCCCGGCGTGAAGCGGCCCGCCTCGGCCACCCAGTTCGACACCACCGAGGTCGGCGCCACGACGAGGAACGGGCGGATGTCGCCGCCTGCCTGTCGCGCGTGGGCGATCAGCGCGAGTGCCTGCAGCGTCTTGCCGAGGCCCATGTCGTCGGCGAGGATGCCGCCGAGGCCGTGCTGCCAGAGGAATGCCAGCCAGTGGAAGCCCTCCTGCTGGTACGGCCGCAGCTCGGCATTCACCGTCGCGGGCAGCGGAGTGGGGTCGATGCTGGTCAGGTCGCGCAGTCCGCTCACCGCGGAGCGCCAGCCCACGGCCTCGTCGGTCTCATCGGCCAGGTCCTCGAAATCGGACCACAGGCTCACCTGGTAGCGGCTGATCCGCACTCCGGTGTCCCATTCGTCGAGCGTCTCGGCCTCGGCGAGCAGCTCCCGCAGTTGGTCGAACACCGGCTGCTTGAGCGACAGGTAGCTGCCGTCGGTCAGCAGCAGCTTGGGCTTGCCGCGCGAGAGCGCTGCGAACAACGGTCCGAACGGGATCTTCTTGCCCTTGATGCTGACGATCACGCCGAGGTCGAACCAGTCGCGCTGGTCGGTCTCGACGGTGCTCACGGTCAGCTTCGGTGGCTCGGTCAGCTCGCGATAGTCGGGCTTCTCGCCAACGATGTCGACCCGGACGCCGTCAAGCGCCTCGAGCGTCGGCAGGATGCGGTCGGCGAACTCGGCGGCGTCGATACCCTTCAGCGTCGTTGTCGCCGGGTCGATTGGACGCTGCAGCGCCTGCTCGGCGGCCGCCAGCAGGGTGCGCTCCGTGTCGGGATCGCGGTTTGGGTCGTCGCCGGGGGAGCCGCCGAGCGGCAACTGCCCGGTCTCGTACTGCCAGTGCCAGTGCAGCTTGAGTGTGTGTTTCGGGGCGAACTGGGCGGTGAGCACCAGTGTGGGCGGCAGCAGCTCGGGCAGCTGCACCGAGGCGTCGGAGCTTGCGATGCCGACCCGCCTGCGCAGTTTCGGGAAGTAGTCGCTGAGGAATTCCGGCACATCGGCGGCGGGGATGATGACGGACCCGGGATGCCCGAGCAGCCTGCGGTGCTCGTCGGTGAGAGTGTCGGTGGCCGGTGCGATGGTGATCGCGAGGTTGGGCTGGAAGGAGTAGCTGTACACCCCGTGCTCGGCGATGGTGCCGGCGTTCTCGGGCGGGTGCTGGTGCCCGTCGATGCTGAGGAGGGCAGACAGCTGTAGATCGGAATCCGGTGTCTCGCGCACCGCATCGAGGGTCACCGCGGCCTGCTGGCCGAGCGTGACGGTGCCGCTCTTCTTGCCGCTGAGGAAGGGGATGCCCTGCCGGCGGGCGTCCTCGAGCACGTTCCAGAGCAGTGGGCTCGGGAAGTCGTCGAGGTAGATCCACTCGGCGTCCTGGCCGACGTAGGTGCCGCGTTGGGCGCGATGCAGGGCGAGCAGCTCGGAGAACACCCGGTGATGCTCGGGGTTCAGGTTGAGCCGGTTCACCTGGTAGCCGAAGCTGCCCCAGGTGAGGTTGCCTTTCACCCAGTTGCCGGCAGCGCTCTGCATCGCCGGACGGATGCCGAGCCGCAGCTCTCCGCGGCTGGCGGCAGTCGCCGGGCGGGCCGTGGCACCGCGCCAGCGGTCGCGCGTGCGCGGGGTCTGCTCCCTCAGCTCGAACTGCAGGCCCATCGCCGTGGTCTCGTCAGCGGTGCCGGTGCCCGGGGCTCCGGTCAGGGCGTCGAGCGCTGATTTCCAGGCGGGCTGGTTGCGGATGGCGGCGTCCTTCGCTTGCACTGCGGCCGCGACATCCTGTTGGTGTCTGAGATGCTCGGCGTTGCTGGCGAGCAGGGTGGCGGCCACGTGTTTGCAGTCGAAGGTCATCGGGCAGCTGCAGTCACCGGTGGTCGGCCGGCTGAAGCCCTTGCCCGCCGGAATCAGCTCGATGCGGCAGCGGTACGGTCGCGGCTCGGTGCCCTGCACCTCGCTGAACAGCTGGCCGTCGGCCGGGTTCCAGCGCAATGCCGAGACCGCACCACCCTTGGCGTAGGAGCGTGCTCGGTCGTAGGCGTCCTTGCCGACCAGGCGGATGATGTCGACCGCCGCCACCAGAGGAGGGGTGTCAGCCGGCATGGCTCCATGATCTCACGCGGCCTCTTAGCGGGTGAGTAGGTCGGCGCGCTCCGGGTGGTCATCGAACCACTGGCCCACGTACCAGCACATCGGCACCACGCGGCGGTCGCCCGACTTCTCGACATCGTTCACCGCGAATTCGACCAGCTCGCCTGCGTACCCCTTGCCGCGATGCTTCGGTGCCGTGAAGGAGCGGGTGAAGGAGATCGCGTCCGCGGTGAGTGCATAGTCGAGTACCCCGATCAGCTCGCCGTCGAGGTGGTACGCGTAGCGGCGGGCGTCGGTTTCGTTCGTGAATTCCTTGGCCATCGGTCCAGCGTATCGCCGGGCGTGTCAAAATCTGGGTAGGCATTGACGGGAGGAGACACATGAGCGCGCTGACTGATCGGCCCATTCGGGCGGGTGTCATTGGATTCGGCCTGTCTGGGCAGGTCTTCCACGCCCCGTTCATCGCGGCGAACGACGATTACTCGCTGGACGCGATCGTCACGGCAAGTCCGGAGCGGGCGAAGCAGGCGAGCGCGATGTACCCCGATGCGCGGATTGTTTCGACCCCCGAGGCGCTGTTCGACCTTGACCTCGACCTGGCGGTGATCGGCACACCGACCGCCACCCATGTGGAACTCGGCCATGCCGCCCTCGACCACGGGCTCGCCGTGGTGCTGGACAAGCCGATGTCGGTCACCGAGCGCGACGCGATCGAGCTGATCGAGAAGGCCGAGCGGCTCGGTCTGCCGCTCGCGCCGTTTCAGAACCGGCGCTGGGACGGCGACTTCCTCACCCTGAAGGAGGTGCTGGCCTCGGGCGAGCTCGGCACCGTGCACACCTTCGAGTCCCGGTTCGACCGGTGGCAGCCGCAGCTGTCCAAGGCGTGGAAGGCGGAGGCGACCATCGCGCAGGGCGGAGGTGTGCTGTACGACCTCGGACCGCACGTCATCGACCAGGCGCTGCACCTGTTCGGCCCGGTCACCGAGGTGCACGCCGAGATCGCCACGCGGCGCCCCGGCGGCGCCGCTGATGACGACGATTTCGTGTCGCTGCTGCACGAGTCCGGGGTGCGCTCACGGTTGTGGGTGACCGCGTGGGCGGCGCAGGCCGGTCCGCGATTCCGGGTGCTCGGCAGCGAGTCGGCCTACACGAAGTGGGGCCTGGACTCCCAGGAGCCCGCCCTGGCCGCCGGCGCCCGGCCGTCCGACCCCGACTACGGCGTGGAACCCGAGTCGGCGTGGGGCGTGATCGGCCCGGACGGCGCAGAACGCAAGGTGCCGGCGGTACGCGGCCAGTACGACACCTTCTACGCGCTGCTCGCCGACGCGCTGCTGCGCGGTGCGCCGCTGCCGGTCGAACCACGCGACTCGGCCACCGTGATCGGCCTGATCGAGCGGATGCACGCGGCCCGCTGACCGGGCAGCGTGTCTGGCTGCACCGAGGGCGAGGCTGCGGGGCGGATGTCGGTGGCCCCCGCTACCCTCTAGCCATGTTCCTGCTTGAGAACCGCGTCATCTACAGCGCCAGTGACCTCACCGCCGCCGCCACCTGCGAGTGGGCGCTGATGCGACGGCTTGACGCCAAGCTCGGCCGCATCGAGGCGGTCGAGGAGCCGGAAGATGAGATGTTGCGGCGCACCGCGGCGCTCGGCGACATTCACGAGTTGCGCACACTCGAGCAGTTCAAACTCACCCGCACCGTGGTCGAGTTCACGGAACGCCCCGAGATCACCGAGCTCGCTGCCGCGGCGGCCGAGACCAAGCGCGCGCTCCGCGACGGCGCCGACGCGCTCTACCAGGCCACCTTCTTCGACGGCCGGTTCCTCGGCTACGCCGACTTCATCCTGAGGGGAGACGACGGCGGCTACGAGGTGTACGACACCAAACTGGCGCGCCGCGCCAAGGTCACCGCGTTGATGCAGCTTGCGGCATACAGCGAGCAACTGCAGCAGCTCGGCATCCCCACCGGTGAGACGGTGTACCTGCTGCTCGGCGACGGTCGCACCAGCGAGCACCAGTTGCGCGACATCCTGCCGGTGTATCGCAAGCGCCGTGCCCGGCTGGAGGCGATGGTCGACCAACGCGTCGACGAGGGCGTCGCGACCGCCTGGGCCGATCCCCGGTATGTGGCGTGCGGCCGGTGCGCGGCCTGCGCCGAACAGGTCGAACTGCACCGCGACGTGCTGCTCGTCGCCGGAATGCGGCGCACCCAGCGCGCCCGGCTGAACGCCGCCGGGATCCGCACCATCGACGAGCTCGCTCATGCGGCCGGCCCCATTCCGGGCATGTCGGATGCCGCGCTGATCGGCCTGAGCGCGCAGGCGAGACTGCAGATCGGCGGCACACTCGACTTCGAAGTGGTGGAGCCGGCGGCGCTCACCGCCCTGCCGCAACCGGATCCGGGCGACATCTTCTTCGACTTCGAGGGCGACCCGCTCTACCAGGAAGGGAACGCATGGGGCCTCGACTACCTGTTCGGCTTGGTCGAACCCGATGAGACGTTCCGCGCATTCTGGGCGCACGACCTTGCCGAGGAGCGCCAGGCGCTGATCGACTTCCTCGCCTACGTCGATGAGCGCCGCAGCCGGTATCCGGGCATGCACATCTACCACTACGCCTCCTACGAGCGCACCCATCTGCTCAGCATCGCCGCCCGGCACGGAGTCGGTGAGGAAGTTGTCGACGACCTGCTGCGTAACCATGTGCTGGTCGATCTGTACCCGGTGGTGCGGCAGGGGCTGCGCATCGGCACCCGCAGCTACTCGCTGAAGAAGCTCGAGCCGCTGTACATGGGCTACGACGAACGGCACGGCGTCGTCAACGCGGCCGACTCGATCACCGAATACGTGCACTCCCGCGACCTGTTCGCCGCCGGAGAAACGGATGCCGCGCAGCTGGTGCTCGACGACATCGCCAGCTACAACACCTACGACTGCGTCTCCACCCTCCGGCTGCGCGACTGGTTGCTCGCCCGCGCCGCCGAGAACGCGGTCGAACTGGCCGAACCCGCCGAGCTGCCGATCCCGGTGCCGTTGCGCGAGCCCGACCCGGTATATGTGGAGTTGACCGCGCTGCTCGCGGAGGTGCCGCCCGCCGAGCGCAGCGCCGACCACACCGCACTCGCCCTCGCCTCCGCCGCAATCGACTACCACCGGCGGGAACAGAAGTCCTTCTGGTGGGACCACTTCACGCGACTCCGCGCCCCGGTCAGCGACTGGGCCGACACCCGGGACGTGCTGGTCATCGACCAGCCGCCCACCGTCGTCGAGGACTGGCACCTGTCCGGCCGGCAGAAGCTGGCCAGACGCATCCTCAGCGTCACCGGAACGCTCGCCCCCGGCAGCAGGATCGGCATCGGCTCGAGCCCCTACGTGCTCTACGACCCACCCTTCCCTCCGATCACCCCGAGCAGCGAGCCGGGCGCCCGAACCACGCACAACAAGACCACCGTGCTCGACATCATCGATGAGTCGATCTTCATCATCGAAGAGAAGCTCGAGGCCGATGCCCCGCAGCACCAGGCGCTGCCGATGGCGCTCACCCCGGCGCAGCCACCGAACGCCGGCACCCAGGTGGAAGCCATCGCCGAATGGGGTCGCCGGGTGCTGACCGCCTGGCCGGAGCCGCTACCGGATGCCGCGTTCGACATCCTGCGCCGGGTGCCTCCCCGCCTCCATGAGTCCCGCCGGTTGAGTAGCGACGGAGCGGAGCGACGCCGCGTATCGAAACCCGACAGCACCTCCGCCATCCGCGATGACCTGCTCGCCCTCGACCGGTCCTACCTGGCTGTGCAGGGCCCTCCGGGCACCGGCAAGACATACACCGGCTCCCGGGTGATCGCCGATCTCGTCGCGAACCACGGGTGGAAGGTTGGCGTGGTCGCCCAGTCGCACGCCGCGGTCGAGAACATGCTGCGCGGCGTGCTCGACGCCGGGCTCGACCCGAGCCTCGTCGGCAAGAAGCCGAAAAACAGCGATGGCGAGAACCCGGTGCCGTGGACCGCGCTCGATGGCACCACAATCGGCCCGTTCGCCCAGCAGCCGGGCGGTTTCGTGCTGGGCGGAACCGCCTGGGACTTCAGCAACGCCGGCCGGGTGCCGCGCGGCCACCTCGACCTGCTGGTGATCGACGAGGCCGGGCAGTACTCGCTCGCCAGCACCATCGCGGCGGCCGTCGCCGCCCGGCGCCTGCTGTTGCTCGGCGACCCGCAGCAGCTTCCGCAGGTCAGCCAGGGCACCCACCCGGAACCCGTCGACGTCTCGGCGCTCGGCTGGCTGACCGACGGGCACGACGTGCTGCCGCCGGAGTTCGGCTACTTCCTCGCGACCAGCTGGCGCATGCACCCCGCGGTCTGCGCGCCGGTCTCTGCGCTGTCCTACGAGGGCAAACTGCGCTCGCACGACTCCGACCGTCACCTCGACGGCATCGAGCCCGGCGTACATCCGGTGGCCGTCTCGCATGCCGGCAACTCAACCTCCAGTGAGGAGGAAGCCGACGCCGTTGTCGAGCTGGTGCGGTCAACGCTCGGCCGCGACTGGTCAGAAGGCGGCACCAGTCGACCGCTGGCAGCGGAAGACGTGATCGTCGTGGCCCCGTACAACGCGCAGGTGGGCCTCATCCATGAGCGGCTCCGCTCCGCCGGTCTCGGCCGGGTTCCGGTGGGCACCGTCGACAAGTTCCAGGGGCGCGAGGCGGCCGTCGCGATCGTGTCGATGTGCGCGTCATCCGCCGACGACGTGCCGCGCGGCCTGGAGTTCCTGCTGATGCCCAACCGGCTGAACGTCGCCATCTCGCGGGCGCAGTGGGCGGCGTTCCTGGTCTACTCGCCGGGCATCACTGACTACCTGCCGCACAACGTGCACACCCTCGCCGACCTCTGCGCGTTCATCAGCCTGGTCGAACCGGCACCGGTCACGGCATCGCTCGACGCCTAAGCACCTTTACGCCCGAGCTCGACGCCTAAGCGCGCGGGCAACCTGACTCTCGACCGTCCTGCGGCGGGGGAGTAGCGTCATCGGCAACCAGTCGAGGAGCCACCATGCCCGCACTCGCCAATTACGGTCAGGCCATCGCTGCCACCACCCACGCGCTGCGCGAGACCCTGGCACCGGGCCAGCAGGTCACCGCCCAGCACCCGCTGGTCGCGCACACCGGGGTGAGCGGGGTGTCAGCCAACGTGTTCCTCTACCGGGAGGAGCTGCTCGGCTTCCATGAGGGTAGCGAGGCGCGCGGCCTCAGCCGGCTCATCGCCCAGCTGCACTACCTGATCAGCGTGTACCCGGGCGACGATGCCGACACCGCGGCGGCCAGCCACCGCGCCTACGGCAACGTGCGGGCAGTGGTGGAACGGCAACCCGTGCTCGCCGTCGAGGTCGGCACTGAGCCGATGCAGGTGCAACTGCGGGTCACCCCACTCGGCATCGAGGACCTCAGCCGACTCTGGCTCGCCGCGAACACTCCGATGCGGCTGTCGTTCGCCGTGTGCGCCACCTTCACGGTGGATGCCGTGCACCGACTGTCGGTGGCGACATCCCTGTACGACGTGGTGTCGCTGACGCCCGGCTCGATCGCCGTGTTCAGCGGCGCGGATGTCGAGGAGAAGCAGTCAGCGGTCGCCTCCGTCGCGCGTGAGCTCGATCGGCCGATGATCCGGGTCAACCTGGCCGAGGTGGTCAGCGAATACGTCGAGGCCACCGAACGGAACCTGGCCCGGCTGTTCGACGAGGCGGAACAGCGTGATGCCGTGCTGGTCCTCGACGAGGCCGACGCCCTGTTCGGCGCACGCACCGAGGTCGCCGACGCCCACGACCGGTACAGGCCGGTCGACGCCGACTGGCTCCTCACCCAGTTCGCCCGCGCGCCAGGACTGGTGATCATCGAGGTGCTGCAGCCGGCGGCGATCCTGGCCAGGCACGCCGCACTCGACGTGCACTTCCCGCCCCGAGACCTGTGAGCGCACCCCGTTGGTTGAGGAGGCCGCTGGCGGCCGTCTCGAAACCCGCCGCGTTCTCGAACCTCTGAACCCAGCCCGTCTAGCATCGACGGGTGCCCTCGTTCCGCGTCACCATCGCCATCGGTAACCTCCGACCCGGTGTCGCACCCGACGCCGTGCTGCCCACCGCAGCGGATGCCGCCGCCGAACTCACCGTGGTCGAGGCATCCGACATCAGCATCGTGGCGCGGGAGCCCCGCATCACGGTTCGCTTCGAAGCCGAGGCCGCCGATCTCGCCAGCCAGATCGGGGATGCCGTCGTCAGCGCCGTATCGGCCGTCGCCGAACCGCGCCGGTGGGCGGTGTCCCAGCGGGTGGGCGGCCGCTGGGAACCGCTCGGTCCCGGTAGCTGAGGCATCGACCGAGCACGCTGCGGGGTTCCGTGGACGATGCGGCGACCACAACCGCGCATCACGCCATCAACATTGCGGCCGTCTCACTTGCGCAGACGCTGATGTTCCAGATCGCCCGACACCGCGGCCTCGAGATCACCCCGCGCACGCCGCGGGAGAACCGGATTGTGCTGCTCGACCAGCTGACCACCCCGCTCGTGTTCCTCGCCTCCATCCCGCCCCGCCATCCGGTCCGCCCACTGAGCGACCCGCGACCGCGAGCCGTGACCGCGACCCGCAACCGCACTCGCCACCTCAGCCCTGCACGAGCGGCCGTTCCGCCGCGCGAGCCAGCTGCTCGGTGGCGGTGCGCAGGAACGCCAGGAACTCGTCCGAGCCGGCGATCGTGTACGAGACATCCGCCGGAATCCAGAGCAGCGCCGACATCATCACCTCGTAGCTGTCGCCGCCGATCGGCCACTCGGTGCGCCCCTCAGACAGCGCCGTCGCGCCGCGCGCCCACGGCCCGAAGTACGCCTGCACCGCCTCCAGCGGCATGTCCAGAATCACGGATGCCGCGTGCCGCTGCCGCACGGACGACACCGCGGCCTGCACGAACTCCGCCGCGTCGGCGGCGGGCAGCTCGCGCGGCGTGACATGCACGCGGGTACCGAAGAATCGCGACATCCGGTCGACCCGGAAGGTGCGCCAGTCCGCCCGTTGCAGGTCCCAGCAGACCAGGAACCAGTTGCGTTCGGCGGCCACGAGCGTGTTCGGTTCGACCACCCGGTCGGATTCCATGCCGCCCGCGGCGGTGTAGTGGAAGCGGATCCGCTCCCGGTCGCGGCAGGCGAGGGCGAGCTGGCCGAGCAGCTCCTGCGAGACCGGCGTGCCGCGCGGGGTGGTCGGCTGCACGAAGCCCGCGAGCGCGTTCACCCGCTGCCGCAGCGCGGGCGGCAGCACCTGTTCGAACTTCGCCAGGGCGCTGAGCGTCGTGTGCGCCCCGTCGACGAGTCCCTGCGTTGCCGCCACCCGCAACCCGATCGCCATCGTCACCGCCTCCTCGTCGGTGAACAGCAGCGGCGGCAGCGCTGAGCCGGCCTCCAACCGGTACCCGCCGGCGGCGCCGCGGGTCGCCTCGACGCGGTAGCCGAGGTCTCGCAGCCGTTCGATGTCGCGTCGCATGGTGCGCTCGGTCACCTCGAGTCGCTCGGCCAGCTCCGGCCCCGGCCACTGCCGATGCGTCTGCAACAGGGTGAGCAGGGCGAGCACCCGGGAAGTTTTTTCGGCCATGTCCCCAGTTTCCTCGCAATCAGGACGAAAACTGACCTAATAGCCGAGAATCATGGCCGTCATGACGACAGACACCATGATCCAAGCCCGTGGGCTCACTAAACAGTTCACGGTCAAGAAGAACCGGGTGGACGCGGTCACCGACCTCAACCTCGATGTGGTGCGCGGCGAACTGGTCGCCTTTCTCGGCCCGAACGGCGCAGGCAAGACGACCAGCCTGCGGATGCTCACCACCCTGCTGCCACCGACCGCGGGCAGCGCCGTGGTCGCGGGCTTCGACACGCAGAAGCAGCCCGCCGAGGTGCGCCGCCGCATCGGCTACATCGGCCAGGGCAACAGCGCCGGCCACTACCAGCGGGTGCGCGACGAACTGCTCAGCCAGGGCGCCTTCTACGGGATGACCCGGGCCGCCACCGCGAAGCGCGCCGACGAGCTGATCGAGTCGCTCGGGCTGGGATCCCTGGCCAAACGCAACGTGCTCGCGCTCTCCGGCGGGCAGCGCCGCCGCCTCGACATCGCGATGGGACTCATGCACTCACCGCAGTTGCTGTTCCTTGACGAACCGTCCACCGGGCTCGACCCGCAGAGCCGCGCCAACCTTTGGCAGCACATCATCGACCTGCGCACCGCCCGCGGCACCACGATCTTCGTCACCACCCACTACCTCGAGGAAGCCGACCACTTCGCCGAACGCGTGCTCGTGATGGACCACGGTCGCGTCATCGCCGACGACACCGCGCCCGCGCTGAAAACTACGCTGGCCGGCGACGTGATCACGCTCGGCTTCGAGTCCGAAACGGATGCCGCGGCCGCCCACTCTGTCGTCGGTCGGGTAACCCGGTCCGAACCCACACTGCAGGCTCGCTCAGTCGAGCTGACCGTGCACCACGGAGAGCGGGTGCTGCCCGTCGTGCTGCGCGAACTGGAGGCATCCGGACTCCTCGTCGTTACCGCCGAACTGCGGCAGCCCACCCTCGACGACGTCTTCCTCGCGCTCACCGGACGCAGCCTGCGAGAAGAAGCGGAAACCACCGCTTCGCTGGTTGAGCCTGTCGAAACCGCACCGTCGCCGGTTGAGCCCACCCCGTCGCCGGTTGAGCCGGTTGAGCCTGTCGAAACCCAACCAACCCACCAAGAACAGCGAGCCACCCGATGACCACCTCACCCGCCCCCATCCCCGTCGACGAATCCGTCGGCCGCCTGAACCCGGCCCGCGACACCTGGAACGTGTTCGTACGGGAACTCCGCCCCGTGCGCCGCGACCCGTTTTCGTTGATCTTCAGCCTGCTGCAGCCACTGGTGTTCCTCGGGCTGTTCGGCCCGTTGCTGATCGGCGGGTCCGACCTGCCGCCGGCCGAGACCCTGCAGTGGTTCGTCCCCGGCATCCTGGTGATGATCGCCCTGTTCGGCACCGGAGTCACCGGATCCAACCTGCTGTACGAGATGCAGACCGGATCACACGAACGCACCCTGGTGGCGCCCATCTCCCGGTCGTCGCTGCTGATCGGCCGGTCGCTCAAGGAGATGGCGCCGATCATGGTGCAGGCCGCGGTGATCGCCCTGGTCACCATCCCGTTTGGCTTCACCGTGAACCCGGCCGGCATGCTCATCGGGCTCGTGCTGCTGGCGCTGTTCGGCCTCGGCTTCGGCGCCCTCAGCTACACGCTGGCGCTCGCCAGCCGCAACCGCGACTGGATGTTCTGGGCCGTGCAGCAAGCCACAATCTTCCCGCTGATGATCCTGTCGGGGATGCTGCTGCCGCTGGCCAACGGCCCACAATGGATGCAAATTGCCGCGGCGTTCAACCCGCTCAGCTACGTCGTCGCCGCCGAGCGCGCGCTGTTCGCCGGCGACCTCCTGGCCCCCGCGGTGCTCTGGGGCTTCATCGCCGCACTGCTGCTGGCCCTGATCGGGCTGGCGCTCGGCATCCGCGGCATCAAGAAGAGCCGCTGACTTGCCACCCCTCGCAACATTCACCACCACTCGGAAGGACGGCAACCATGGACATGAAGATCGAACTCCTCGCGGTACCCGTCAGTGACCTCGATCGCGCCAAGGAGTTCTACGTCGACAAAATCGGCTTCAACGCCGACTACGACATCCCGGTCAACGATGAGCTGCGCTTCATCCAACTCACCCCGCCGGGGTCGGCCTGCTCGATCGTGCTCGACACCAACATGACCACGATGGCCCCCGGAACCGTGAAGGGCATCCAGATGGTCATCGCCGACGCGGATGCCGCGCGCGCCCTGCTCGTGGAGAAGGGAGTGCAGGCCAGCGAGGTCGATGAGCAGGACTGGGGCCGCTTCGTCTACTTCGAAGATCCCGACGGCAACAGTTGGGCGCTGCAGCAGATTCCTGCGCGCGACTGAGTCCGCGGCGCGACTGAGCAGTCCACGGGACTGAGGCCCGCGGCATCCGAAATCTTCAGCGGGCCCGGGCTAGTCTCAAGACATGACGAACCCTTACCTGCCCTACGACGTTCCGATCGAAACCGCCACCGGCGAGCAGACCACCCTCGAAGAGCACAAGGGCAAGGTCATCCTGGTCGTCAACGTGGCCTCGAAATGCGGGCTCACGCCACAGTACGACGACCTGCAGGAGCTGCAGCGCACCTACGGCGACCGCGGGCTGCAGGTACTCGGCTTCCCCTGCAACCAGTTCAAGGGGCAGGAACCTGGCTCGAACGAAGAGATCCAGGAGTTCTGCCGCACCAGCTACGGCGTCGAGTTCCCGGTGTTCGCCAAGATCGACGTGAACGGCGACACCAGGCACCCGTTGTACGACCAGTTGGTGCAGGCGCAGGATGCCGAGGCCGAGGCAGGCGACGTGGCCTGGAACTTTGAGAAGTTCCTCGTCGCGCCCGACGGCACGGTGACGCACCGGTTCCGTCCGACGACCAAGCCCACCGACGAGGTCGTCGTCACCGCGATCGAGGAGCTACTGCCGCTCTAACCGCGTCCACGCCCCGCCACGAAACGACGGGACCTCAGGGGCTGGTTGGATAGGGGGATGGACTTCATCGACGACTTCGCCGCCTTCCTCTCCGCCTCGCCGTCGTCCTATCACGCCGCCGCCGAGGTGGCGCGGCGCCTGGACGAGGCCGGATTCAGCCGGCAGCACGAGTCCGCCGAGTGGGATGCCCCGCGCCGCGGCTACGTGGTGCGTGACGGCGCGGTGATCGCCTGGGTTCAGTCGGATGCCGCCACCCCCACCACCCCGTTCCGTATTCTCGGCGCGCACACCGACTCGCCGGGGTTCAAGCTGAAGCCGAAGCCGACCCTGCGCCGGCAGGGCTGGTTGCAGGCCGGCGTCGAGGTGTATGGCGGGCCGCTGCTGAACTCCTGGCTGGACCGGGAGCTGGAACTCGCCGGCCGCCTGGTCACCCGCGATGGTCGCGAGCACCTCACCCGCACCGGACCGTTCCTGCGCATCCCGCAGCTCGCGATCCACCTCGACCGCGGGGTGAACAACGACGGGCTGACCCTCGACAAGCAGCGGCACACCGCGCCGGTCTTCGGCGTCGGAACCGAGGGCGACCTGCTGCGCACGCTGGCGGATGCCGCCGGCCTCAGCCCCGGCGACGTGGTGGGCTACGACATCCTCACCGCCGACACCCAGCCGCCCCGTCGCTTCGGCCGGAACAACGAGCTGTTCGCCGCGGGCCGGATGGACAACCTCTCCTCGGTGTTCGCCGGTCTCCGCGCGCTGCTCGAGGCGCCGCAGGATGCCGCGCACACCAGCGTGCTGGCCGCGTTCGACCACGAGGAGCTGGGCTCCGAGTCGCGCTCCGGCGCGAGCGGCCCGTTCCTCTCCGACATCCTGACCCGGCTGTCCGGCGGCACCGAGCGGCAGCGGCTGCAGGCGTACGCCGACTCCTGGTGCGTGTCGGCGGATGCCGGGCACGGCGTTCACCCGAACTACCCAGAGCGGCACGACCCCGAGAACATGCCGATGCTCGGCTCCGGCCCGCTGCTGAAAATCAACGCGAACCAGCGCTACGCCACCGATGCGCATGGCGCCGCGCTATGGGCGCGAGCCTGCGCTCAGGCGGGCGTGGTGTCGCAGGAGTTCGTGTCGAACAACACCATGCCGTGCGGCTCCACGATCGGACCGCTCACCGCTACCCGGCTCGGCATTCGGACCGTGGATGTCGGGGTGCCGCTGCTCTCGATGCACTCCGCCCGCGAGCTGGCGCACACCCGCGACCTGGTCGCGCTCGGGGCCGCGGTCGGCGCGTTCTTCGCCGGCGCGTAGCCGCCGAGCGCGGCCGAAACGGCCGAGCGAGCCCGCCGCGGCGCGCTCGCTCGGCCGTTTTCACAGCGCTCGGTGGCGCACCGCCGGTGCCTTCTCGATCCACGGCATCAGCACCGGGTTACTGTCCTTCAGCACCACGATGGTGCGGGGTTGATGCCGAGCAGTTCGGCCAGCATCCGGTTCTGATCGTGCATCATGTTCGCGTCCGGCTGGTCCGCGCCCTCGGTGGCCACCAGGCCCGCGCCGATTTCGGGGTCATCGTACGGGCCCAGATTTCGAACAGCCAGAGAGCGCCTGCCGCGCGCGGTGCTAGCCCTCGATCAGCCCTGCTGGGCGAGCGCGAACGGCAGCACCGCGGTGGCGCCCGCCTGCCGCAGCAGGCGACCAGCGACGGTCAGGGTCCAGCGGCTGTCGACCAGGTCGTCGACCAGCAGCACGGGCCCAGCCGGCAGCTCGAACGGCACCGCGAAGTGCCCCCACACCGACGACAGCCGGTAGGCGCTGTTGCCGCCCGGTTCGCCGCGGGGTCCGCCGTCGACCAGCTCGAGCGACCCGAGGTAGGGCAGCCGTCCGGCGCCGGCGAGACCGCGCGCGACGGATTCGACGAGCAGCGGATGTCGCCGTGACGGCACGCTCACTACGGCGGCCGGGCGGTCCTGCCAGTCCCATTCGGCGAGCACTCGCACGCAGGCGTCGATCAGCGCGGCACTCGCCGGGGCGTCTTCGGCGCCCGGCGCGAACAGTGCCCGCAGCGGGCCGCCCCAGCCGAGGTCGCTCAGCCGGGCCAGCGCCCGGCCGGGCTGCAGCCGTTCGGCGGGCGGGATGTTGCCGCGCACGCCGAGCGAGGTGCCCACCGGCCACTGCGCGCGCGACTCGATCACCACACCGACCCGGTCGAGGGACTTCGCCGCGGTGGCGGCGGCATCCGACTGCACGTCACGCGGGTACCAGGCGCCGGCGCAATTGTCGCAGCGTCCGCACGGCACGGCGGTGTCGTCGTCCAGGGAGCGCTGCAGGAACTCCATGCGACATCCGCTGGTCGTCTCGTAATCGATCATTGCCTTCTGCTCGGCGGCACGGGCGGCGGCAATGCGGGTGTACCGTTCGGCGTCGTAGGCCCACGGTTCACCGGTGGCCACCCAGCCGCCCTTGACCCGGCGCACCGCGCCGTCGACATCGAGCACCTTGAGCAGCAACTCCAGCGGGGTGCGCCGCAGGTCAACGAGGGCCTCGAGCGCGGGCGTCGACATCGGCTCGCTGCCGAGGGCGGCAATCACCGCGCTGGCGCGGCGTTCGTCGGGCATCGACGCGGTGGCGAAGTACTGCCAGATCGCCTCGTCTTCGACGCCCGGCAGCAGCAGCACGTCGGCGTTGTCGGTGGCACGCCCGGCACGGCCGACCTGCTGGTAGTAGGCGACGGGGGAGGACGGCGCGCCGAGGTGCAGCACAAAGCCGAGATCGGGTTTGTCGAAGCCCATGCCGAGCGCGCTGGTGGCGACGAGCGCCTTCACCTCATTGGACTTCAGCTGCTGCTCGAGCTGTTCGCGCTCTGCCGGGTCGGTCTGCCCGGTGTACGCCCTCACCGCGTGGCCGGCTTCGCGCAGCAGCCGGGCGGTGTCTTCGGCGGCCGACACGGTGAGCGCGTAGATGATGCCGCTGCCCGGCAGCTCGCCGAGGTGGCTGAGCAGCCACGCCAACCGTTGCCGGGAGTCGGGCAGCCGCAGCACCCCGAGCCGCAGCGAGGCGCGGGCGAGTGGGCCGCGGATCGTGGTGACGCCGGGGCCGACCGCACCGAGCTGCTCCGCGACATCCGTCACCACCCGGCTATTCGCCGTGGCGGTGGTCGCCAGCACCGGCACCCCGGCCGGCAGCTGGCCGATCAGGTCACGCAGCCGACGGTAGTCGGGCCGGAAGTCGTGACCCCAGTCCGAGATGCAGTGCGCCTCGTCGACCACGAGCAGCCCCACCCGTTCGATCAGGGCCGGCAGCTGCTCGTCGCGGAACGACGGGTTGTTCAGCCGCTCCGGCGACACCAGCAGCACGTCGACCTCGTCGCGTTGCAGCCGGGAGAGCACGTCAGACCACTCGTGCGCGTTCGACGAGTTGATCGACACGGCCCGCACCCCGGCCCGCGCGGCCGCCGCCACCTGGTCGCGCATCAGCGCGAGCAGCGGCGAGACCAGGATGGTGGGGCCGGCACCGCGCCGTCGCAGCAGCAGCGTCGCCACGAAGTACACCGCCGACTTGCCCCATCCGGTGCGCTGCACCACCAGCGCGCGGCGGTGATCGTCCACGAGGGTCTGGATCGCCTCGAATTGGCCGTCGTGAAAGTCTGCGGCGTCCGTGCCGACCAGGGTGCGCAGGATGTCGAGGGCCTCAGTACGGGTGTCGGTCATCCTGACAGCCTGACAGGAACAGCCGACATCCCCTCGACGGGCGCGTTTCGGCTGCGCATACTGGAATCCGTGTCCTCGAAGGTGGCCGCAGCGCCAACCGCAGAACTCTCGAAGCGACAGCTCCGGTTGACCTTCCTCGGCCTGATCCTCGCCGTGCTGCTGGCGGCGCTCGACCAGACCATCGTCGCCACGGCACTGCCCACGATCGTCGGCGACCTGAACGGGTTGCAGCACATCTCCTGGGTGATCACCGCTTACATCCTGGCGGCGACCATCGGGCTGCCGATCTACGGCAAGCTCGGCGACCTATTCGGCCGCAAGTACGTGTTCCTGGTCGCGATCGGCATTTTCCTGCTCGGCTCGGTGCTCTCCGGCCTCGCCCAGAACATGACGCAGCTGATCGCGTTCCGTGCTGTGCAGGGTCTCGGCGGTGGCGGCCTGTTCATCGGCGCACAGGCAATCATCGGCGACGTGGTCTCACCGCGGGGTCGCGGCCGCTACATGGGGTTGATCGGGGCGGCGTTCGCGGTCGCCTCGGTGAGCGGTCCGCTGATCGGCGGGTTCATCACCGACTACTGGGACTGGCGCTGGATCTTCTACATCAACCTGCCGCTCGGCGCCCTCGCCATCGCGGTGATCATGACCTCGCTGCACACCCCGCGGCCGGAACCGCGCCGGGTCAGACTGGACTACCTCGGCACGGTGCTGCTGGCGGTTGCGAGCGCCGCGATCGTGCTGCTGACCAGCTGGGGCGGCATGACCTACGCCTGGAACAGCCCGGTGATCCTCGGCCTCGGCGGCATCGCGCTGGTCGCCGCCGCCCTGTTCGTGCTGGTCGAACGCAAGGCGGCCGAACCGATCATGCCGCTGACGCTGTTCCGCACCCGCAACTTCACCCTGGCTACCCTGATCGGCATATCCATCGGCATCGCCATGTTCTCGACGATCGCGTACATGCCGACCTTCCTGCAGATGGTCAACGGCGCGACCGCCACCGGGTCGGGACTGATGATGCTGCCGATGACCGCAGGACTGCTGATCGCGTCGATCGGCACCGGTCAGCTGATCTCGCGAACCGGACGGTACAAGGTGTACCCGATCATCGGCCCCGTGCTCGTGCTCGCTGGCCTGCTGTTGCTGTCCCGCATTTCGGATGGCACGCCGTACTGGTTCACCGCCGTGGGCATGTTGGTGATCGGCCTCGGTGTGGGCTGTGTGATGCAGAATCTGGTGTTGATCGTGCAGAACAGCGTGCCGCGCGCCGTGATGGGCACGGCTACGTCGACCACGAACTACTTTCGCCAGATTGCCGCGACGTTTGGCATCTCGCTGTTCGGCTCGATCTTCATCTCGCGGCTCGCCGAGCAGCTGCCCTCGGGTGCCGGGGCGCCGGTGCGCGACATCAACGCGATCAGCCCCGCCGTGCTGCGGGCACTGCCGGCGGGGGCACGCGACGCCATCGCGCACGCGTTCGCGGTGGCGCTTCCGCCGGTATTCCTGATCGGGGTGCCCATCATCGCCGTCGCGTTCGTGCTGGCGTTCTTCATTCAGGAGATCCCGCTGTCCGATACGCCGGGGGCCGCAACGCCCGGGGCCGGCGCGCCGGGCGCTTAGCTCGGGCTGCGTCTGATCCAGTTTGGGCTGTTTGAGCCAGCGCGCGGTGGCTCACACCCGACAGAGTGGCTCAAACGGTCTGGCTCGAACGCCCCCACGATCCCGAACACAGCAGACTGGTACCGTGACCGACTTCCTCGACGACCTCATGCGGATCCTCCCCGCAGACCAGGTGCTCACCGGAGCCGCCGCCGCCGGCTACCTGCGCGACCACTCCGACGGCACGACGGCCGCCGAGCCGCTCGCCGTCGCGCTGCCGACCGGCACCGAGCAGGTGGCCGCGGTGGTCACCGCCTGCGCCGCGCACGGGGTGCCGATCGTGCCGCAGGGCGCCCGCACCGGGCTCGCCGGTGCCGCGAACGCGAGCACCGGTGCGCTGCTGCTCTCCACCGAGCGGATGACCCGCATCCTCGAGGTCAACACCGCCGACCAGGTGGCGACGGTGCAGGCGGGCGTGCTGACGATCGATCTCGACAGGGCAGCGGATGCCGCGGGCCTGTTCTACCCGCCAGATCCCGGCTCCTACGAGACCTCCACCATCGGCGGCAACGTCGCCACCAACGCCGGAGGCATGCGCTGCGTCAAGTACGGCGTCACCGGCGACTTCGTGCGGCAGCTCACCGTCGTTCTCGCCGACGGTCGGGTGCTGCACACGGGCCACCGCACGGTGAAGGGCGTCGCCGGACTCGACCTCACCTCGCTGTTCGTCGGGTCGGAGGGCACCCTCGGCGTCATCACCGAGGTCACGGTCGCGCTGCTGCCGAAGCCCGGCGCCTCGAGCGGTGTGCTCGCCACATTCCCCACCGAGTCGGCCGCGCTCGCCGCGGCCGACGAGATCATGGCGGGCCCGCGCCGACCGAGCGTGCTGGAATACCTCGATCGGGGCTGCGTCGCCGCGATCACCGCGTTCGACGCGACATCCGTTCTGCCAGCCGGCTCCGAAGGGGTGTTGCTGCTGCAGTCCGACGAGACCGGACGGGCCGAGGCGGATGCCGATGCCTACGCCGCCATCGCCACCGAGCACGGCGCCACCCTCGTCGAGATCGCCCACGACCCCGAGTCGCTCGGGCACGTGATGGCCGCCCGGCGGTCGTTGCACGCGGCGGTCCGCGCGGTGAAGGGGGCAAGCCTGAACGAGGATGTCGCGGTGCCGCGCTCTCAGCTGCCGGCGCTGTTGCGTGGCATCCG
>JBEVDR010000126.1:0-8802 GCA_040513215.1 Microbacteriaceae bacterium
GGGTGGCGCGGTTGACCGCCGCCTCCAGGTCGTCGGTGAGGATGTATTCCTCGTCGAAATTGCCGGTGCGGTATCCGGCGCGACCCATCATGTGCGCGGAGATCGGGGCGGTGAACATTTGGAAGATCAGCACGGGCAGCAGCGCGAGCACGGTGGACCAGTGCCGGTCGGCGAGCGCGATCGCCGCGATCACGAACATTAGGCCGAGGATCTGCGGCTTGGTGGCGGCGTGCATCCGGCTGAGTGCATCTGGGAACCGCAGCAGGCCGACGCCGGCCGCGACCGACAGCAGGCCGGCCAGTACCAGGCAGACCAGCGCGGCCGTGTCGATCCAGTTGTCCAGTGTCATGTCGTCCCGTTCCGGTCGGCGCGGTCCTGCTTCGAGACGTAGCGGGCGACGGCGATCGAGCCGAAGATCGCGGTGGCCGCGAGCACGAGCATGATCGGGATGGTGGTGGTGTGCCCGTTGTAGACCATCTCGGCACCGATGACGAGCATCAGCGTGGTGAGCAGGTTGTCGGAGGCGATCATGCGGTCGATGATGGACGGGCCGCGCACGATCCTGACCACGGCGAGCAGCGCCGCGACCGTGAACAGGACCGCGATGGTGAGGAACACGACGTCCTTCATCTGGTCCTCCGCACGTCATCGGCAGAGCCGAGCGCCTTGACGAGGCTCGCCTCGATGGCCAGCACCTGCTTGCGCATCGCCTTCACGTCATCCATCGATCGGGTGTTCAGCACGTGCAGGTACAGGATCGAGCGTGACCGGTCGGTCTCCACGACGAGCGACCCGGGAATCAGCGAGATCACGATCGAGACGAGGGTGGTGATCAGGTCGGACCGGGTGCGCAGTTGCACCCCGACGATCGACGACGTCGGCGTGCTGCGCAGGTTGAGCGCGAGAAACGCCACCGAGAACGAGGCCACCGCGACCGAGCCGAGGAAGCGGCCGATGAACACCGCGAACCAGAGCACGTTGAACCGGCCGGAGAGTTCCACCGGCGGCAGGTAGAAGATCCGGGTGACGGCGACCGCGAACACGATGCCGATCAGCAGGTTGAGGATCGACAGCTCGCCCCAGAGCAGCATCCACAGCACGACGAGCACCGCCAGCAGCGGAGCCTGATGCCAGCGTCCAGGATTGGCCCCCTTCTGGGCAGAGGACCCGGAGGCGGTGCCGGATGCCTTGCTCATCGCGCCTCCTCGGGGAGCACGGCCTCCACGTAGCGGGTCGGTCCGTTGAGGTTCTCACCGGCGCGTGCGGCGATGCCGTAGAGCAACCCGCCGAACACGGTGAGCGAGAGGCTCACCACCACCATGCCCGCCGTGGCGGCGGTCATCAGTCGGGGAACGGTGCGCTTGGCGGTCATCACCGCACCGTTCGGCGCCTCGGTGAGCTCGGTCAGCAGGGTGGAGTCGTAGTCCTTCACCTCGTCGGCGGAGCGCCAGAATGCCATGTTCCACACCCGCGCGAGCGCATACAGGGTGAGCAGTGACACCAGCGCACCGGCGCCGATCAGCACGTACGCCATCGGTGTTGCCACCTGGGCGCTCGCCTCGAACAGGCCGAGCTTGCCGATGAAGCCGGAGAACGGGGGGATGCCGCTGAGGTTGAGCGCAGGGATGAAGAACAGCACGGCGATCACCGGGGCGGCCTTCAGCAGCCCGCCGAGCCGGTTGATCGACGTGGTTCCGCCCTGACGCTCGATCAGGCCGGCGGCGAGGAACAGCGTTGTCTGCACGACGATGTGGTGGACGATGTAGTAGATCGCCGCGGTCAGGCCCGCCACGGTCCCGAGTGCCACGCCGAGGATCATGTAGCCGATGTGACTGATCAGGGTGAACGAGAGCAGTCGTTTGATGTCGGCCTGCGCGACCGCGCCGAGGATGCCGATCACCATGGTGAGCAGCGCCACCACCATCAGCACGGTGTTCAGTTCCGGCAGCGGGAACATGATGGTCTCGGTGCGGATGATGGCATAGACGCCCACCTTGGTGAGCAATCCGGCGAAGACCGCGGTGACCGGCGCCGGCGCTGTCGGGTACGAGTCCGGCAGCCAGAACGACAGCGGGAACACCGCGGCCTTGATGCCGAAGGCGATGAGCAGCATCAGGTGCAGGATCAGTCGCACGTCGGCCGGGATCTCTTCCACGCGCACCGAGATCTGGGCGATATTGACGGTGCCGAGCGCCCCGTAGATCATCGCGATAGACGCAAGGAACAGGATCGACGAGACCAGGCTGACCACGATGTATGTCGTGCCAGCTCGGATCCGCGGCTCGGTGCCGCCCATCGTGATCAGCACGTAGCTGGAGACGAGCAGAATCTCGAACCCCACGTACAGGTTGAACAGGTCGCCGGCGATGAACGCGTTGAAGACGCCGGTGGCGAGGATCAGGTAGGTCGGGTTGTAGATCGACACCGGGGTTTCATTGTCGCCGTCGGCGAGGCCCTGACCGACGGAGAACAGCAGAACCGCGAGCAGCACGATCGCTGACACCACGAGCAGCAGCGCCGACAAGCGGTCGACGATGAGCACGATGCCGAACGGTGCTTCCCAGCCGCCGACCACCATGGTCAGGGGGCCGCTGGCGTCGACGATGATGAGCAGCGCCAGGCTGATCCCGAGCGCCGCGGTGAGCGCGCCGATCGTGACCAGCTGCTGGATGCGGGGACTCCGGCCGAGAATCAGGGTGGCTGCGGCACCGAGCAGCGGCACCAGCACAACGAGGGGAACGAGTGCGTTCACGAGTCTCTCCCGTCGCCCTGCACGTCCGCCGGCGCGTCGGAGCTGTCGGAGATCGCGGTGACGGCCGCTTCCGCCTCTTCGCCGAACTCGGTGTCGCTGACGGTTTCCTCCTCGGTTTCGTCTTCGCTGATGATCGAGCGACTGCGCATGGCGAGGTCGTCGGCGTCGTCGTAGACCACGTCCTCGTTGGCGAGCCGCCAGGAGCGGTAGATGAGGGCCATCAGGAAGGCGGAGACGCCGAAGGTGATCACGATCGCGGTGAGGATCAGTGCCTGCGGCAGCGGGTCGGACACGTCGTCCGATTCCACGCCGCCGACCAGGATGGGCGCCGCACCGTAGCCGCCGGACATGGTGAGGATCAGCAGGTTGGTGGCGTTGCCGACCAACAGGAATCCAAGCAGCACCCTGGTCATGCTGCGTTCGAGCATCAGGTAGATGCCGCACGCGTACAGCACGACCATCAGGCCGATCAGGACGAGCGAGATGGTCATGTGGTCGCCCCCTGCGGCTCTTCTTCCTGCCGGTCGACCTCGGCGCCGAGGCTTCTCAGCACGTCGAGGATCAGTCCGATGATGACGAGGTATACGCCGATGTCAAAGATCGTGGAGGTGACGAACTCGATCTGACCGAAGACCGCCAGATCCCATTCGAACCAGGTGGAGGTGAGCGCGTCAGCACCGAAGAACAGCGGTACCAGCGCAGCGCCCACGGCAAGGGTGAGGCCCGCCCCGAGTAGCTTTCCGGCGTCGAACGGGGCGGCGGCGCCGAGTTCGTATCGGCCGCCTGCCAGATAGCGTGCCACCAGCGCGATGCCGGCGACCAGGCCGCCGGCGAAGCCGCCGCCGACCGCGTTGTGCCCGGCGAACAGCAGGTAGAGCGAGACGATCATGATCGGGTGGAAGAGCAGACGCACGACCACTTCGAGCAGGATGGAGCGGTTTCGCGGCGCGAGCCTGCGGCCGGCCAGCAGCCAGGGCGCGCGGTCGTGCGTGGTGTCGGCGGGGTCGGCGACCCGGCGCAACCGTTCGCTCACCTGCTCCCGCGCGTCGCGTCGGGACACTCGGGGCAGGTTGTCGGTGCGGCTGGCGATGAAGATGAGGCTGGCGACACCGGTAGCGGCGACGATGATGACCGACAGCTCGCCCATCGTGTCCCATCCGCGCAGGTCGACAAGCATCACGTTGACCGTGTTCACGCCGTGTCCGCCTTCATATGCCATATCCGGCATGTCCGCGGAGATCGGAATGGCGGTGCGGGCGCCGAGACTCACCAGCGCCACCGCACCCATCACCAACCCCACGGTGATGCCGAGAACGGCTCGCAGTCCGCGCCGCACCGACGCGTTCCGTTCGCCGAGGCGGGCGGGCAAGCGGCGCAGCACCAGCACGAAGGCGATGAGGGTGACCGTCTCCACGAGGATCTGGGTGAGCGCGAGGTCGGGGGCTCCCTGTAGAGCGAATAGCGCGGCCATGCCGTAGCCGGTCACACCGACCAGAACCACCGCCTGGAATCGCTTCTGAGCGCGGGTTGCCGCGAGCGCGGCGATCGAGCCGATCACGGCAACGGCCAACTGCACCGGGTGATCAAACAGCCGCCAGTTCTCGGGCCAGGTGTTGTTTCGCAGCAGTGCGGTGCCGATGGCGGCCACGAAGACCAGCAGGATGACGCCCAGGTAGAACGGCAATGAGCCGCGCTGGGTGAGCGACGTGACCCGGGCGGCCGCGCGGTCGATGGCGCGGAGCATCAACCAGTAGCCCTCGGACGCGCTCAGCATGTCCGGCATGCTGGCCTGCGCGCGCTGCACCTGGTCTCTGGCGACGAAGAGCAGCGCACCGAGCAGCAGGGTAGCTGCCGAGATCGCCAGTGCCGGCGCGAGGCCGTGCCAGAGGGCCAGATGGTAGGGCTCCCCCGCGGCCGGGAACTGTGAGCTGTACCCGCTGAGCCAGCTGTCCACGAGGCCCGGCATCAGGCCGAGTGCCAGCCCGGCCACCGCCAGCAACGCCGGCGAGATCAGGAACTCGATGTTCTGTCGCGCCACACGCACCTCGTCGACATCCGGTTTGCGGGAGAAGGCACCCCAGAAGAACCGCAGGCTGTATGCCACGGTGAGAACGGATCCGGCCGCGGTGCCGATGAGCGCGGCCCAGCCGAGCGCGGAACCGGCGGTGGCGGCGGTGATGAAGGACGTGAACACGGCCTCCTTGGCGACGAAGCCGAGGAACGGCGGCAGTCCCACCATGGAGGCGAGAGCGAGCGCCGCGATGCCGACCAGGGTGGGCGAGCGAGCGCCGAGTCCGGAGAGTTTGCGGAGGTCGCGGGTTCCAGCGTCATGGTCGATGATGCCGACGACCAGGAACAGGGTGGCCTTGTATAGCGCGTGCGCGAGCAGCAGGGTGAGCCCGGCGAGCGCGCTGTCGCGGGTGCCGAAACCCACCACGACAAGCAAGAAGCCGAGTTGACTCACCGTTCCGTAGGCGAGCAGCAGTTTCAGATCGAACTGCCGGAGCGCGCGGTATCCGCCAACGAGCATGGTGACCACGCCCGCGGCGATGACCACTTCCTGCCAGCCGGGGGTGTCAGCGAACCCAGGGGCGAGACGGGCGACCAGGTAGATGCCTGCCTTCACCATCGCAGCCGCGTGCAGGTAGGCGCTCACCGGGGTCGGTGCTGCCATCGCCGACGGGAGCCAGAAGTGGAAGGGGACGATCGCCGACTTGGACAGCGCACCGACCAGGATCAGCATCACCGCGGTGGTGATGAGCGCACCCTCGGGCGCTGCGGCGATGATGACCGACAGTTGCGTAGACCCGACGTCGACCGAGAGCAGCACCAGTCCGACGAGCATGGTCAGTCCGCCGAAGGTCGTCACGAGGAGGGCCTTCAAGGCGGCGCCGCGGCTCGCGGTTTTGCGGGTGTAGTGGCCGATGAGCAGGTACGAGAAGACCGTCGTGGCTTCCCAGAACACGAAGAGCAGGTAGACGTCGTCCGCAATGACCAGGCCGTACATCGCGCCGGCGAAGGCCAGGAACACGGCGGCGAACCGGCCGAGGCCGTCTTCGTCGTCGTCGAAGTAGCGCACGCAGTACAGCAGCACCAGAGTGCCCACGCCGGTGACGATCAGCGACATCAGCCAGGCCAGCGTGTCCAGTTGGAACGACAATGCGAGGCCCAGCTGCGGGATCCAGCGCACGAATTCGGTGACCGTTTCGCCGCTCAGTACCCGTGGGGCCATCGCCACCGTGTAGATGAATGCCGCGAGCGGAATAGGTGCCGCGAAGTAGAAGATGCGGGTGCCGAATCGCCGGGCAAGTGACGGCAGGATGATCGCGCCGAGGCTGAACGCCATAAGGAGGATGAGCATTATTCCTCCCAAGGCATTGGCTGCGGCGAATGCTCGTCGCGTGGGGCTATCCCGGGATCAAATTCACTGCCGCCGGGTCAGTTTACTGGACGCGCTCTCAGAGTTACCCGAGGTTTACTCTCGAGTGGCGTGTTCGCGGTACTCGGCGAGCTCGGTGAGCACTCGGGCGACGTCGATGGGACCGGCCACCCGGTGGTTCGCGAGGGTGTCGCCCGGACCGCTCTTCAGGCCGAAGTCGCCCGGCTGCAGAGCCGCGAATCCGTCTTCGTCTGTGACGTCGTCGCCGGCGAAGAACACCGCGTCGGAGCGGGTGTACCGGCGCAGGTGTTCGATCGATTCGCCCTTCGTGGTCGACCGCACCGAGAATTCGAGCACGTTCTTGCCGGTGCGCACGGTCAGGTTCTGCGCCTCCGGCTGCGTGTCGCGGAGCGCGACCAGGTGGGCTTCGCGGCTGCCCTGCTCTGTGGCGAGGCGGGTGTGCAGCGCGAATCCGGCCGGTTTCTCCTCGACCCAGACGCCGTCGAAGTTGTCCGCGACCGATCGCAGCACGGTCCCCAGCGTGTCACGGCGTTCGCGTTCCGCGTCCTCGAGCAGCAGGGTGGTGTCGGGGCTGTCCAGCCGGATCTCGATCCCGTGCGATCCGACGAGGAGTGCGGAATCGGGAAGGTCGGAGACGTGCACGAGTGACTTCAGTGCGCGCCCGGAGATCAGGGCGACCCGGGTTCGGGGCAGCGTGAGTAGTCGCAGCACGGCAGCGTGAGCCGCGGGCAGTGCCCGCGCCTCCTCCGGGTCGTCAACCTCTGGCGCCAGGGTGCCGTCGAAGTCGAGTGCCACGAGCAATTGCCGGCTGGTGCTGGCCAGTCGTTTCAGGTCGTCGCCGAGGCCCGGCGTCGGCACGATCTCGGTCACGATTTCGTCGCCGCCAGCGCCGTGAGGAAGCCGGATGACCAGCGCGCGACGTCGTTCTCGAGCACGCGCTTGCGCATCGCGCGCATCCGCCGGCGGCGCTCGGCCTTGGGCATCGCGATTGCCTGCAGCATCGCTTCCTTCAGGCCGTCGATGTCGTGCGGGTTGATCCGGATCGCGGTGCGCAGTTCGTCGGATGCCCCGGCGAATTCGCTCAGCAGCAGTACGCCGTCGTTATCGAACCGCACGGCCGCGTACTCCTTGGCCACCAGGTTCATGCCGTCGCGTAGGGCGGTGACCAGCATGACGTCGGCGGCGAGATACAGCGCCACCATCTCCTCGCGCGGGAATCCATGGTGCAGGTAGTTCACCGCGGTGTGGCTGATGGTGCCGAAGTCGCCGTTGATGCGGCCCACGGTGAGTTCGATCTCGTCGCGCAGCTGGCGGTAGGTCTCCACGCGTTCCCGGCTGGGGCTTGCCACCTGCACGAGTACCGCGTCTTCGACCGAGATCCGACCGTCGGAGAGCAGCTCACCATAGGCCTTGAGCCGGTGTCCGATGCCCTTGGTGTAGTCCAGCCGGTCGACGCCGAGCATCACCGTTGTTGGGTTGCCGAGGTCTTCCCGGATCTGTCTCGCGCGCTCCTGGATCTCAGGCCGGTGGGCGAGTTCCTCGAAACTCTGCGAGTCGATCGAGATCGGGAACGCCTTAGCGGTGACCGTGCGCGGGCTTGCTCCCGGCACCCAGATGGTGTTGCCGCGGGTGGTGTGGCCGAGCAGCCGGCGAACGGCGCGGGCGAAGTTGGAGGCATCCGCCACCCGCTGGAAGCCGATGATGTCGGCGCCGAGCAGACCTTCGATGATCTGACGCCGCCACGGCAGCTGCGAGAAGATGCCGTACGGCGGGAACGGGATGTGGTTGAAGAAGCCGATGGTGAGGTCGGGGCGGAGCTCGCGCAGCATCCGCGGCACCAGCTGCAGCTGGTAGTCCTGCACCCACACGGTGGCGCCGTCGGCCGCGGCCGCGGCCGCCGCCTCCGCGAATCGCCTGTTCACCGTCACGTAGCTGTCCCACCAGATGCGGTGATAGCTCGGCGGCGCAATGACATCATGGTAGAGCGGCCACAGGGTGTCGTTGCTAAAGCCCTCGTAGTATCGCTCGACCTCGGTCTCACTGAGAGTGATCGGCACGATGTGGATGCCGTCGTTGTCGAACGGCTCGATGGTGAGGTCGGGCTGGCCGGCCCAGCCCACCCAGGCTCCCCCCGACGCTTGCATCACGGGCACGAGGGCGGTCACGAGCCCGCCGGGCGAACCCTTCCAGTACTCGGTGCCGTCTGCTTCGATGACTCGATCGACGGGCAGGCGGTTGGCAACGACGACAAAGTCTGAACTGTCTGCTCGAGAAACGTTCATCTGGGTGTGCGCACTCCTCCGGAAACCCGGCGCGCCGCGTGTGGCAGGCCGCCATCTACGATATCAGGGGCCGTTGGACAGCTCCGAGGAGAGGTCGCGACGCCCATGGTCTGGATCGGCCCGGTGAACTGGCTGTCGCGCTCGTCGCCGGCTTCGTCGCCACTGAACAGCGCGGAACCCGCCGACCGCGCCAGTCACCTGCAGCACGCTGACCCGGCGATCCCAGGGGGTTCCTCAGGTTAAATGCGAAGAGCCCACCTCGAAAGGTGGGCTCTTCGTCTAAAAGAAGTCCGGCGGTGTCCTACTCTCCCACAAGGTCCCCCTTGCAGTACCATCGGCGCAGAGAGTCTTAGCTTCCGGGTTCGGAA
>JBEVDR010000127.1:0-26671 GCA_040513215.1 Microbacteriaceae bacterium
TGAGCGATCGCGCCGGCGTGATCGCCGGCGGTCGCCTGATTGAGATCGGTCCGATCGGTGAGATCGGCGGCGCCGAGGCGCGCGTGCCCATCGTCCGCTGGCGGGAGGACGGCAGGCCCCTCGAGCAGCGCACCGCCGAGCCCGTCGAATTGGAGACGGCAGCCTGAGCACGGACGTTTCGGCGAGCGCGCGGGTTTCGACGGGCTCAACCCGCGGAGGCGGCTCGACGCCCAGCACGGTGCGCCTCCCGGGCGTGCTCGCACTGGGCGCGCGTCGCATCGGCTACGAGGTGAAGACCTACGTCTTCGAGAAGCTCGGCGTCGACGACCGCACCCGCGCGGTGACCCTGGCGATGGAGCTGGGGCTGCTATAGCCGCGACTCTCGAGGCGCGCAGACGCGCAGAACGGCAGTGATCGGGGGCGACACGCCGTGCGCCACCGGCCCGGACGGTGCGTCGTCACAAAACGCTGCCGTTCTGCGCGGCTACATCGACAACGCCCGGGCGCAGAACGACAGTGCCGCCGGCAGGATCGCCTCGCAGCCTCAGCGCCGCGGGCCGCCAGGAAGGAGAAACCCAGAAACGGAGGAAAAGAATTCCTTCCTGATCAGCGGATGTCGCGAATGCTCCTTCGTCAACGTGAAAGCCCCGCCGACCAGCGGGAGGAAGTCGGCTCAGCTGGAGTGCGCGTCGACGATCACGGGCTCCGGATGCAGCTGCACCCCGAACTCGGACATCACCCGGGTCTGCACGTACCGGGCCAGCTGCAGGATCTCATCCGCGGTGGCGCCCCCGGTGTTAGTCAGGGCGAGGGTGTGCTTGCTCGAGATGGCGGCGCGGGAACCCGGCAGCCGGAACCCGCGCGAGATGCCGGAGCGCTCGATCAGCCATGCGGCGCTGAGCTTCACCCGGTCATCGACGGGCTCCGGCGGAGGTGCGGGCTCGTAGCCGAGCGGTACCACCCGAGCTGCCGGCTCCGGCGTCATCAGCCAGCGTGGGGCGTCGGCTGGCAGCGACCTGGCGAAGTTCTCGCTCACGATCGGGTTGGTGAAGAATGACCCGGCGCTGACCGAGTCGGGGTCGGCGGCATCCAGCACCATGCCCTTCGACGCGCGCAGCGCCAGCACGGCATCCCGCACGCCGCTCACCGCAACCCGGTCGCCGAGCGACGCGTCCAGGGCCGTGGCCAGCTGGGCGTAGGCGATCGGCTGGCTGGTTCCGCCGTTGTCGTGCAGGTCGAGTTCGACGGCGACCACCAGCCCGGTGCGGCCGCGCTTGAAGATGCTGGTGCGGTAGCCGAGACCGAGTTGGTCGGCGGTGAGCCGCTCCAACTCGCCCGACTCGTAGTCGAGGAAGTCGACGGCGACCAGCGCCGAGGAGAGCTCCTGCCCGTAGGCGCCGATGTTCTGGATCGGCGCGGCACCGACCGAGCCGGGGATGCCGGAGAGTGCCTCGATGCCCGCCCAGCCGTTTTCGACGGTCCAAGCCACGAGGTCGTCCCAGTTCTGGCCGGCCTGGACGCGGATGCGGATGCTGGCGGGTTTCGAGACGGCGCTGCGCGCCTCCTCAACCAGCGGCGTGCGGGGGTCCGACCGCGACACCTCAATGCCGGGCGTCACCACGCGAATCACGGTGCCGTCGAAGCCCTCGTCGGGGATCACCACGTTCGATCCCCCGCCGAGCACCAGCCAGTTCTCGCCCGATCCCCAGATCTCGAGGGTGGCGTCGATGAGTTCCGGCGTCGTCATCGGGGCGACGATGCGCTGCGCGGGGCCGCCCACCCGCAGTGTGGTCAGGTCAGCGAGGTTCACAGTGCGACGCGCACCTGCGCCTTGCCGAGCACGGTCTGCCCGCCATAGGTCACGGTGAGGTCGATGCGAGCACCCTCGGCATCCACGGCGCCGACCTTCGCGGTGACGGTGACGTCCGCGCCATCCGCGCCGTCCACGACCACCGGGCGGGTGAATTTGACCTGGTAGTCGACGACCTTGCCGCTGTCGCCGATGAAGTCGACGACCGGCTGCACCGCGAAGCCCATGGTGAGCATCCCGTGCGCCAGCACACCGGGCAGGCCGACCGACTCCGCGACATCGTCACGGTAGTGGATCGGGTTGAAGTCGCCCGAGGCGCCCGCGTACCGCACCAGCGCGTCGCGGGTCAGGTGGAAAGTCTTCTCGGCGATGACATCACCCACGGTCAGATCCACGATCACGCTCATTCTTCTCCCCTGACGACGAGGGTGGATGTCGCGGTCACCACGTGCTCGCCGGAGGCGTCGACCACGTTCGACTGGGCGGTGACCATGCTGTGCGGGCCGAGGGTCTTGACGCTGGCCACGGTGAGGGTCGCGATGAGCTCGTCGCCGGCGACAATCGGCCGGGTGTAGCTGAAGCGCTGGTCGCCGTGCACGACCCGGCTGAAGTCAATGCCGGCGTCGGGCTCGGAGAGCAACTGCGCGAGCGTCCGCTCCTGCACGACCACGGCGAAGGTGGGCGGCGCGACGATGTCGGAGTAGCCCGCGGCTCGCGCGGCATCGGGGTCGTGGTTGACGGGGTTGGTGGCGAAGACGGCATTCGAGAACTCGCGGATCTTCTCGCGACCGACCAGGTACGGTGCGGTCGGCGCGAATTCGCGGCCCTGCAATTCGGGGTTTACTGGCACCCGGACAGTCTAATCCGCGGGTCACTCAGCCCCGGCGTGGGACAATTGCCGGGTAATGAGCAGGCATTCGGCGCGCACTCGCCACGTTTCGGTGCGAGTGCGGATCATGGTCGCCATCCTGCTCGTCGCGGCCCTTGGGATGGGCGCCCTGACCGCCTCGGTGTATCTGGTCGAACGGCAGCGAGCGCTCGGCGAGGTGAATAACCGCGTCTATCAGCTGGCCGACGAGCTGACGGCGATCGCCGAAGGCGATGAGGTGGCGGGCCCTCCGGCAACGGTGGACGCCTTCCTGAGCACGGCGATGCAGCGGATTCTGCCGGAGCCGAACGAGAGCGTCCTCGGCATCCTGAACGGCGAAGCCGCGTACGTGCCGGATGCCAACCTGCCGTTCCGCATCGACGCGGACGAGCGGTTCGTCGACTTCCTCACGGCGTCCGCCGACCCGACCGCGGTGGTCACCGGCACCTCCGCTCTGCCGATGGGCACGGTGCGGTACTCGATCGTCCCGGTTGCGGTGACCGGCGACGACAGTGTCGGCTTCTACGTGTCGACGTTCCTGCTGGAGGGGCAGCTCGATGACGCCGCCGCCATCCTGCGCACCTCGGTCGCCGTCTCGCTGGTCGCTCTGCTGCTGATCGGAGCGGTCGGCTGGTTCGTGTCCGGCAGGCTGCTCCGCCCGCTGCGACGGCTGCGCGAAGCGGCAAGCCGGATGAGCGCATCCGACCTCAGCGAACGCATCCCAGTGAGCGGCCGCGACGACGTCTCGCTGCTCACCGTCACCGTCAACGAGCTGGTCGGCCGCCTGGAACACGCATTCACCGCGCAGCGGCAGCTGGTGGACGACGTCAGCCATGAACTGCGCACTCCGATCACCATCATCCAGGGGCACCTCGAACTGCTCGACAGCCGAGAGCCCGCCAGGGTCGACCGGGTGCGAGAGCTCACTCTCGACGAACTCACCCGGATGAGCGCGCTCGTCACCGAGCTGTCGGTGCTGGCCGAATCCGGCACCACCGGGTTCGTGGTTCGGATGCCCACCGACGTCGACGAGCTCCTCAGCGCGCTGGCGGCGAAGGCGAAGGCACTCTCCCCCGGCCACACCTGGCGGGTGCGCTCCGACACCGACGCGATGGTGCCGCTGGATGCCACCCGGATCACACAGGCCTACCTGCAGCTGTGCCAGAACGCCGTGAAATATTCGGATGTCGGCAGCACCATCACCCTCGGCGGCGAAACGGTCGGCGAGGGCGCATCCCGCGAACTGCGGCTGTGGGTGCGCGATGAAGGCGTCGGCGTCGACGCGGCCGACCAACAACGGGTGTTCGAGCGCTTCCACCGGGTGGAAACCGGCCGAGGCATCGAGGGATCCGGGCTCGGGCTGAGCATCGTCCGAGCGATCACCCACGCGCACGGCGGTACTGTGCTGCTGGATTCCGAACCCGGTGTCGGGTCGACGTTCACCATGGCGCTGCCCGCAGCCGAGCCCGCACGAGAAGAAGTTGGAGTCAGCTGAGTGGCTAACATCCTGATCGCCGAAGACGAGGCGCGCATCTCCCAGTTCATCGAGAGTGGACTGACCGCCGCCGGCTACACGGTATCAACGGCGAGCACCGGGTCCGAAGCGATCGCGATGGCCCGGTCATTCGAGTTCGACCTGATGATCCTGGATGTGGGGCTGCCGGTGATCGACGGCTTCAGCATCCTGAAAACCCTGCGCGGCGAGGGGCACCAACTCGCCATCATCATGCTCACCGCCCGCGGAAGCTCCATGGACACGGTGCGCGGCCTCGAGGGCGGCGCCAACGACTACCTGTCGAAGCCGTTCCGCTTCGACGAACTGCTCGCCAGGGTGCGGCTACGACTGAAGGATGCCGCGCCCTCGACATCCTCGGAACTGCTCCGACACGGCGACCTTGAGCTCGACCACCGCACGCGCCGGATATCGGTGGCCGGGAAGGCAGTCGACCTGTCCGCGAGGGAATTCGGCCTCGCCGTCGAGTTCCTACAGCATCCCGAACAGGTGCTCAGCCGTGAGCAGCTGCTCAGCCGAGTCTGGGGCGTGGATTTCGATCCCGAGTCGAACATCGTCGACGTCTACATCCGGCACCTGCGCGCGAAGATCGGTCGCGAGCACATCGAGACGGTTCGGGGAATGGGCTACCGGCTTAAATGAGAAGCACCCCGGCGGACGTGTACCGACACGCGTCCGACGGGGTGCTCGAGCCGCGGCACAGGGGCACCGCGGCGGTCTGAACTAGCGGCTGCCCTCGGTGCCGGCCTCAACGTCAACGGTCACGTCGGACTCGGTGACCTCAGCCGCGGCCTCGGCAGCTGCCTTCTTGTTGGCTTGGGTCTTGGCCCACTCGGAGATGGTCTCGCCGGTCTCGCTGCCCTGCACTTCGGAGGCGAGCTTCGATGCCTCGCGGGGAACGAGTGCTACTTCCTGGCTGCGCACGCTGCCGTTGCTGGCAGCCCGAGCCTGAGCCGCCGCGTCAGTCTGGGCTGTGGCGGCGGCAGCCGCTGCCGCTGCCGCTTCGGCCTCAACCGCGCCATCGGTTCCCGCCTCGGCGTCGACATCCGCGGTTTCCTGGACAGCTGCGTCCTCCGGGGTCGCGGTCGGCACTGCCACATCGGTCACCGCGACAGGCTCGGTCTCCGCGAGAACTCCGTTCGCGGCGAAGGCCGCACCACCGATGAGCGTGACGGCGACCGCAGCGGTCGCGGCGGTCAGCGTGATGGATGACTTCTTCATGGTGCTCCTCTAAATCTGTGCGCAGGTCCGAATCCCGTGCGCATGAATCAGGTTGCCAGCCCACAATGACGCAAAAAGAAAAGCCCTATGAAAAAGCGTTCATCCGATCGACGCCCCACGCTGGACATCCGCGGGCCCGGAATGCAATAGTTGGTGTACTGAGTACTTTGGTGCCGAGATTCAAGGAGGAGTCATGACCGAGGCTGACACCGCGCACGCCGACCCGATGAACACGCCCGTCGATGCCCACACCGAGGCCGAGCTGCAGAAGCTCTACGCCGCGTTCGAAGCGAACCACATGTCGCCGCTGTGGACGCAGCTGGGCGACCTGATGCCGATGGTGCCGAGCTCGTCGGCCGTGCCGCACGTCTGGCGTTGGAAGACCCTGTACGAGCTGGCCCAGAAGTCCGGCGAGCTGGTTCCCGTCGGTCGCGGCGGCGAGCGCCGTGCGATCGGCCTGGCCAACCCCGGCCTCCCCGGCACCGCGTACGCCACGCCGACCCTGTGGGCGGCGATCCAGTACCTCGGCGGCCACGAAACCGCGCCGGAGCACCGGCACTCGCAGAACGCGTTCCGCTTCGTCGTCGAGGGCGAAGGCGTCTGGACCGTGGTGAACGGCGACCCGGTGGCCATGCGCCGCGGCGACCTGCTGCTCACCCCGGGCTGGAACTTCCACGGCCACCACAACGACACCGACCAGCCGATGGCTTGGATCGACGGCCTCGACATCCCGCTGTCGCACTACATCGACGTGGGCTTCTTCGAATTCGGGTCCGAGCGGGTCACCGACGAGGCTTCCCCCGACGTGTCCCGCGCCGAACGGCTCTGGGCCCACCCGGGACTCCGCCCGCTGTCCGTGCTCGACGACCAGCAGTCCAGCCCGCTCGCGGCGTACCGCTGGGAGCACACGGATGCCGCGCTGCGCGAGCAGCTGGCCCTGGAGGACGAGGGTTACCCGGCCACGGTCGAGCAGGGCCACGCGGCGATCCGCTACACCAACCCCACCACCGGCGGCGATGTGATGCCGACGCTGCGCGCCGAGTTCCACCGGCTGCGCGCCGGGGCTGACACCGACACCCGCCACGAGGTCGGCTCGTCGGTCTGGCAGGTGTTCGAGGGCGAGGGCAGCGTGGTGCTTGGCGGCATCGAGCACAAGCTCGAGACCGGCGACCTGTTCGTGGTGCCCTCGTGGGTGCCCTGGTCGCTGCATGCCACCACCCAGTTCGACCTCTTCCGATTCAACGACGGCCCGGTCATGGACCGTCTGAAGTTTGCCCGTACCTACATCCCTGGAGCACAAAAATGAAGTTGGCCACCCTCCGTAACGGCACCTCAACGGTGGCAGTCCGCGTCGATGCCGACGCGGCCGTCGAGATCGACGGTTTCAGCAATGTCGGCGAACTGCTGGCAACCGAAGGCTGGAAGAGCGTCGCCGAGCAGGCGTCGGGAACGGCGCATCCGCTCGCCGGCATCGCGCCGACCCGCTGGGACGCGGTCGTGCCGCGCCCCGGCAAGATCGTCTGCGTCGGCCTGAACTACAAAAACCACATCCTCGAGATGGGCCGCGAACTCCCCGAGTTCCCGACCCTGTTCGCGAAGTTCCCCGAGGCACTGGTCGGACCGTTCGACGATGTGGAGCTGGCCTCCGTGTCGAACCAGGTCGACTGGGAGGGTGAACTCGCGATCATCATCGGCAGCCCGGCCCGCAAGGTCTCGGGTGAGGCCGCCACGGCCGCGATCGCCGGCTACGCCGTGCTGAACGACGTGACCATGCGCGACTACCAGTACCGCACCCCGCAGTGGCTGCAGGGCAAGACCTTCGAGAACACCACCCCGTTCGGCCCGTACCTGGTCACCGCGGACGAGCTCGGCGATGACGCGGTGCTGCGCACCAAGGTCAACGGCGAGACCGTGCAGGAAGTGCCGATCGCCGACCTGGTGTTCGACCCGACCACGCTGGTGTCGTACATCTCCGACATCCTGACCCTGAACCCGGGAGATGTGATCGCCTCTGGTACCCCCGGCGGCGTCGGTCACGCGCGCAAGCCCGCGCGCTACCTGACCGAAGGCGACGTGCTGGAGACCTCGATCGACGGGCTCGGCGCACAGTCGAACCGCGCCATCCGCGTGGACTGACGATGGTCGCTCGCACCGACAACGTCACCGATCCGAAGCTGGCGGCAGACCTGCTGCTCGCGCGCCGCGGGCAGGCATACTTCAGCCGCAAGCTGAACGAGCTCTCCGACACCGAGTTCGGCGAGCCGTCGCTGCTGCCCGGCTGGAGCCGGGCGCACGTGATCGCGCACGTCGGCTACAACGCCAGGGCGATCACCCGACTGGTCGAGTGGGCGAACACCGGCGTCGAGACTCCGATGTACTCGTCCATGCAGCAGCGTGGCGAGGAGATCGACTTCGGCGCCACACTGCCGCCGGTTGCGCTGCGCAACCTGTCGGCGCACGCCGCCGTGCACCTCAACGTGGAATGGCGCGACCTGCCGGAGGACAAGTGGTCGGCGACCGTGCGCACCGCGCAGGGTCGCCTCGTGCCCGCGTCTGAGACCGTGTGGATGCGTACCCGCGAGGTGTGGATGCACGCCATCGACCTCGACAACGGCGGAAAGATCGAGCAGCTGCCCGCTGAATTCGTCGACAAGCTGCTGCGCGACATCGTCGGCACCTGGAGCAAGCGGGCCGAGACCGATGAGACGATTCCGCCGCTGGGGCTGGTGACCGACGCGGGCGACGTGATCGCCGTCGCCGGCGCCGCGGGCGACCCGGTCGAGGTGCGCGGCGCCGCCGGTGACCTGCTCCGCTGGGCAACCGGTCGGGGCATCGACCGCGTCAGCTACGCGGACGGGTCGCCGGCCGCCCCGGCACCACGCTGGTTGTGACATGACCGTCGCGCCCGAACTCGAGGCATACACGGGCTTTCTGGTGCGCGCGCTGCAGCAGGTCCATCTGGACCTGTGGGCAGCGGGCGCACCTTTTGGCGTCACCGGCATCCAGTTCGGTGTGCTCACGCTCGTCGAGGCGCACCCCGGCATCGACCAGAAGACCCTCGGTGACCTGTTACAGCTCGACAGGTCGACCATCGCCGACCTGGTCGCCCGCCTGCAGCGCCAGGGATACCTGGAACGGATTCCGGATGTCGTGGACCGTCGCCGTCGGCTGCTGACCCTCACCGGCCCCGGCCGCGACGCCCTGCCGCCGTTGCGCGCCCACGCCGAGGACATCAACGCGCGGCTGATCGCCACGCTGGATCCCGAGGATCAGGCGCAGCTCAGGCGCATCCTCGCCACGCTGTTGTCAGCGCGCGAGGATGCGCCCGTTCTGCCGCCGTCTACTTCGTGACGGCCAGGTTGCGCTCGGCGTAGATCCAGTCGAGGTACTCGTAGCTGTGGGCGTCGCGGCTCTTGTACAGCGCGTTGCGCACGTCGCGGGCTGCGCCCTCCACATGCCAGGACTCGCCCCACTTGCGGGCGCTGCGCTGCACCAGCGCGGTGCGCACGGTGCGCTCGGCGGCGAACTCCTCGAGTGCGGCGGGCCAGCCGGCGTTGTCGACCTGCTCGCCGATCAGCACGTGATTCGCGACCGCGCGACCGAGGGCCTCGGCATCCTCGATCGCCTGGCAGGCACCCTGCGCCAGGTACTGCAGCATCGGGTGGGCGGCGTCACCGACCAGTACCATGCGGCCCTGCACCCAGGTGCCGATCGGCTCGCGATCGTACATCTGCCACTGGCGAACCTTCCAGATGTGCTTGAGGCCTTCGCGCACCGGTTCGACGCAGTCCTCGTAGGCTGCTTCGAGCTCGTCCGGCCCGCCCCAATCGGCTTCGCCACGTTCGAACGCGGGCGAGCGGAACACGGCGACCTGGTTGAGCAGCTCGCCGCCGCGCAGCGGGTACTGCACGAAGTGGCAGCCGGGGCCGACCCACACCACGACGTCGTCGTGGTGCTGCAGCTCGGGAACCTCGTCGATCGCGCAGGTACCGCGGTAGGCGACGTACCCGGATCCCACCGGCGCATCGTCCGAGATCTGGGCGCGCAGCACGGAGCGCAGTCCGTCGGCGGCGATCACCGCGTCGACCTCCCAGGTCTTTCCGCTCACAGCGTGCGCAATCGCGCGGTCGCCCACGGTCTCGACCCGGTCGATCTGTTCGCTCGTGATGAGCGTGACGCCCGCGTCCCGGGCGGCGTTCAGGAACACGGTGTGCAGGTCGCTGCGGTGCGCGACGACATAGGGGGCGCCGTAGCGCTCGGCGAAGTCGCCGAGCAGCTCTTGCCTGGTGAGTTCCTCGTTGGTGATGGCGTCGCGCACGACCAGGTTGTGCGGGACCACCCCGATCGCCTTCACGTTCTCGAGCAGACCCCAGGTCTCGAGGATGCGGGTGGCGTTCGGGCCGAGCTGCAGGCCGGCTCCCACCTCACCGAATTCGGCGGCCCGCTCGACCAGCGTCACACTGACGCCGGCCCGGCGCAGTACGAACGCGGTAGCGAGTCCGCCGATTCCGCCGCCGACGACGAGAATTTCGGGTGTTGTGCTGCTCATGGTCACTCCTTTATGAACCAACGCCGAGATCGGCGCGAAATCTTCCTGCCACTCTCGCAAACCTCCGAACCCCCCGGCGTTAGAATTCTGGCGTGCAGAATCAGCCGCTGGCGCGTCCGCCGCAGTACACGATCGAGTCGGTCGACAGCGCCCTGCAGCTGCTGCAATTGCTCCGCGACCACGGCAGCGTGCGGGTGAAGGATGCCGCAGAGCAGCTCGGCGTGGCCCCGTCCACCACACACCGGCTGCTCGCCATGCTGGTCTACCGTGGGTTCGCGATTCAGGACGAGTCGCGGGTCTACCTTCCCGGTCCGGGCCTCGGTGTGATGCCGATCCGCGCCACGTGGACGCGAGCACTGCGCGACATCGCGCATCCGCATCTGGAGGCTCTGTCGCACAGCCTCACCGAGACCGTCAATCTGATGGTGCGAGTGGGCGCCGGGGTGCGGTTCCTGTCCACGGTGCAGTCCGAGAACGAGGAACGGGTCAGCGACCGGCAGGGCCAGGTGCTCTCCGCTCGGCTCGCGTCGGGCGGTAAGGCGCTGCTCGCCACCGTCGATGGCCGCGTGCTTGAGCGGCTGTACCGCTCGGCCGGGGCCGAGTTGTCGGGCGAGCGGATGTCGGATGCCGAGTTCCACGCGTTTCAGCGTGAGCTGCACGCGATCCGCCGCCAGGGTTTCGCGATCAACCGGCAGCGCACCGAGCGAGGCGTCTGCGCGGTGGGCTTCGCCATTCCCGGAGCGGACGATCGACCGATCGCCGCGTTCTCGATCGCCACCCCGGTGTCCCGGTTCGAGGCCGTGCTGAGCACGGAGACCGTGGCCCTGGCGCTGCAGACGCGGGATTCCATCCACGCCGAGCTCGTCGAGCAGGGGATCAGCGTCTCCTCGGGTCGAGTAGCGTAAGGCCATGGGCGAGAGCACGGTGTTTCGAAGCTACGTCGCCATCGGTGACAGCTTCACCGAGGGTGTCGGCGATGAGCTGCCCGACGGGAGCGTGCGCGGTTGGGCCGACATGGTCGCCGCCGGGCTCGCCGCGGCATCCGATGAACCGGTGAGCTATGCCAACCTCGCCATCCGCGGCCGCATGCTCGGCCGGATCATCAGCGAGCAGCTGGAACCGGCACTCGCGCTGGGACCCGAACTGCTCTCGTTCAACGGCGGCGGGAACGACATGATGCGCCCCCGGATGTCCCTGGAATATCTGGTCGCCCTCACCCGGCACGTGCTGGACCGTGCCGCGAGCACCGGAACTCACGTGCTGCTGTTGAGCGGCGCGAACCCGTCCCTTCATCTGCCGCTCGGGGCGGTCATGCAACGGCGCGGCAACGAGCTGGCGGCGGCCCTGCGGCCGGTGATCGCCGGTCGTAAAGGCGTCACGATGGTGCACAACTGGTCGGACGCCGAGCTGATGAAGCGGGACTACTGGTCGAGCGACCGGCTGCACCTGAACGCGACCGGGCACGCCCGCGTTGCCCGTAACGTACTCACCGCACTCGGCGTCGACTGGCAGCCGGCGGTGGATGAGTCGGTCGCCGAACGGATCGGCACGGCCGCGTACTACCGGCAGTACGTGCTGCCCTGGATCGGGCGACGACTCACCCGCAAGTCATCGGGGGATGGCCGGGAGCCGAAGTTCGCGGAGCTGACGCCGGTGGAGCGCCCGCATCTGTGACGCCCGCATTTGTGATGAACGTTGCACGAGAAGCGCGGCGAAGCGGTGTGGAACGGTTGGTAGCGGGAGCGGGACTTGAACCCGCGACACCACGATTATGAGCCGTGTGCTCTGACCACCTGAGCTATCCCGCCGCGACCTGCAGTCAATACTGCCTGATCGAGCCCCCTGTGGGAATCGGACCCACTACCTCTTCCTTACCAAGGAAGTGCTCTACCAATGAGCTAAGGGGGCGTAGCTTCCACACGCAGAAACCGCGCCTGCCATTTTGGCAACCGGACAAGAATAGCACCTGCCGGGGGCCGCTTTGGACCACTCCGTCTTGCCCGGTCGCCTACTTCACCGAGCCAGCGGTGAGCCCGCCGACGATGTACTTCTGCAGGAACAGGAACAGCACCATCACCGGCAGGGCCGCCATCACCGCGCCGGCGGAGAACGCGCTCCAGTCGGCGTAGTTCGGGTTCGACACGAGCTTGTAGAGCCCCACGGCGAGGGTCTGCTTCTCCGGGTCGATGAGCAGGATGCTCGCGACCACGAACTCGTTTGTGGTGGTGATGAACGACAGCAGGGCCACCACGGCGAGGATGGGCGCGACCAGGCGCAGGATGATCGTAAAGAAGATCCGGGCGTGGCCGGCGCCGTCGATCTTCGCGGCCTCGTCGATGTCAGTCGGCACGGTATTGAAGAAGCCGTACATCAGGTAGGTGTTCACGCCGAGCGCACCGCCGAGGTAGACCATGATCAGGCCGATCTGGGTGTTCAGGCCGATCGCCGGGAACAGGTCGCTGATCGTGGACATCACCATGAAGATCGCGACCATCGCGAGCAGCTGCGGGAACATCTGCACCAGCACGATCGACAACAGCCCGAATCGGCGGCCGGTGAACCGCATCCGCGAGAACGAGTAGGCGGCGAGCGCGCCGAGGAAGACCGTGCCGAGCGCGGTGATGCTGGCGATGATCAGGGTGTTGCCAAACCAGGCAAGGAACGGCTGGGTCGGGTCGCTCAGCAACCGGGCGTACGCGTCGAGCCCGATCGCCGAGAACAGCTGGTTGGAGCCGGTAAGGGTCCCGTGCGGGTTCAGCGATGCGGACAGCACGTAGAGCAGCGGCAGCACGGAGTAGATCACCATGATGACGCCGATGAGGTGGCGCCATCCGGTTGCTCCGAACCACCGTCCGAACTTGAACGGCCGACGGGCGGTCTGTGGGGCGGTTGTCGTACTCATCAGTTCAACTCCTCCAGCGCCTTGGTGCGCCTGAACGCGATGATCGAAATCGTCGCCACGATGATGAAGATGATTATCGAGAAGGCGCTGGCGAGGCCGTAATCACGGGCCTGGCCGGTGAACGCCACCTTGTACACCATCGAGATCAAGATGTCGGTGGCCCCGACGTTCACGCTCGCCATCGGGTCGCGCGGCCCGCCGCCGGTGAGCATGTAGATCAGGTTGAAGTTGTTGAAGTTGAACGCAAACGACGCGATCAGCAGCGGGGCGAGCGAGACCAGCAGCAGCGGCAGCTTGATCAACCGGAAGATCGCCCAGGGCTTCGCACCGTCGACCTTGGCGGCTTCCTGAATGTCATCGGGGATGGCCTGCAGCGCTCCGGTGCAGACCAGGAACATGTAGGGGAAGCCGAGCCACAGGTTGACCATCAGAATGCTCACCTTGGCGAGGAACGGGTCGGTGAGCCAGGGGATCTCGGCTCCGCCGAGCAGCACCTGGTTGACGAAGCCGAAGCTCTCGCTCAGCATGCCGGCCCACACCAGCGCCGACAGGAAGGCCGGGAAGGCGTAGGGAAGGATCATCAGCACGCGGTAGTACTTGCGTCCCTTCATCCGCATGTCGTTGAAGACGATCGCGAGGAACAGGCCGAGCGCGAACGTCGACGCGACAGAGATCAGCGCGAACACGAAGGTCCAGATCATGACGCTGATCAGCGGATCGCGGATGCTCTGTTCCGTGAACGCGCGAGTGAAGTTGTCAAGGCCGACGTTGATGCGCCATCCGGGCAGCAGTTCCTCAGCGTCGGCGGACGTGAACGCACCGGTGTCCTGGTCGGTGTAGACCGTGCCGGTCTCGGTGTCGGTCATGGTGTCGGCCGCCGCGTCGTAGACGAGGGTCGAGGTGTAGAGGAAGCCGGTCTGCCCGTCCGGGGTGCGCAGCGCCCCCTCGTTCGGGTCCTCCGACACGGGCACGGACAGATCCGTGATCTCGCCCTGCCTGGCCAGGATCTCCTGGAAGGTGAGGCTGGTGTATCCGTCGACCGCGATCGCCTTGTCACCGTCCATGGTGGCGTTTCGCACCGGTTCGAGCGGGGAGTCGGGATTGCCGACGAAGACGTCGCCGTCGGGGGCGGTGACCAGCACGCCGAGCCCCGCGAGGTTCTCGACGATAGTGACCTGGTAGGTGGGCGAGTCGGGCACCCGCTCCTGCGCCGAGCTCATCAGCGCGGAGATCGCCTGTTCCTTGTCGCCGTTGTGCCCTGTGCTGTAGTTCGTGAAGCCGATGTAGCCGGTATAGACGATGACGAACACCTGGAAGACGACCAGGAAGATCACGCCGGGGGTGAGGTACTTCGCCGGCAGGGTGCGACGGCTGAAGTAGATCCAGTTGACGAGGACGGTGACCACCGCGATCACCGCAGCGAGCAGCCACTCCTCTTTGAGGACGAGCACGAACAGCGCCCAGACCGCGATGGCATCGACAATGCCGAGGATGAAGATCTTCACCAGCAGCATCTTGACGCCGATCGAAGCGTGATCCGCGATGCGGGTTGCCTGCTTCTGGCGCCGGGTGGGCGCAGGCTGCGGCGGTTCTTCCGCGATGCGTTCGTCGATCTGGGTAGTCATCGGGTTCTCCTCAGGTAGTTCTGGTGACGCTGATTCCCCCGGGGCCGCGCACGGCACGCGCCCCGGGGGAGGTCAGTGAGGTGTTAGCCGATGGCGCCCTGCACGTCGGATGCCAGCTTCTGCCAGATCGTCGCCGGGTCGGCGCCGTCGATGATGGCAGCCTCGGCGATGCCCCAGAACTGCCAAACCGAACCCATCGCGGGTACGGCGGGCATCGGCACGGCCTCTGCACCGACAGCGGCGAAGCCGGCGACGATCGGGTCGGCTGATGCCGCCTCAGCCGATGCCGACAGCGCGGGGAGGATGTTGCCGGACTCGTACAGCGAGGTCTGCACGTCTTCGGTGGCGAGGTAGTTCACCAGGAAGTCGTTTGCGGCGACCTTGTTCTCGCTGGTCTCGCTGAGCAGGAAGCCCTTGACGCCGGCGAACGGCTGAGCCGCGTCGGGTCCGGGGTTCGCGATGACGTCGACCTCGAGGTTGATGCCGGCCTCGACGGCCGCGCCGACGTTCCACGGACCCGTCAGCCAGAAGGCGGCCTGACCCGAGGTGAACTTCTCCTTGGCGATGTCGCCGGTGATCTCGGTGCTCAGGGTGCCGGCTGCGCCCTGCTCGGCCAGCCACTGGGCGAACTGCTCACCGCCGGCGTTGCCGAGCTGCAGGTCGCTGGCGTCGTAGCCGTCGTCGTTGCTGCCGAAGACGGGGGCACCGAACGAGGTCTGGAACGGGTAGAGGTGGTACGGGTTGCCCTCGGCGCCCTGTTCCACCACGAACGGGAACTCGACACCGGCCGCGGTGCCCTTGGCGATCATGTCGTCGAACGTGGTCGGCGCCTCGGCGACCAGGTCGGCGTTGCGCAGAAGCGCGAGGTTCTCGACGGCGTACGGCAGCAGGTACTGGTTTCCGTCGTAGGTGGCGGCGTTGTAGGCGACCTCGAGGAACTCACCCTCCTTGTCGGAGAGCTCGATCGGGGCGACCACACCGTTGGTAACGAGCTCGCCGAGCCAGTCGTGGGCACCCATGACGATGTCCGGGCCCTTGCCGGTCGGCGCCTGCTGGATGAAGTCATCCTTGATCTTGGCGACATCCTTCGACACCAGATCGACCTCGATACCGCTCTTCTCGGAGTACGCCGCTGCGGCCTCCTTCAGAGCATCAACGCGCTCGGCGTCGACCCAAACGGTCAGGGTTCCGGTCGCCGCGGCGTCACCGGAATCGTCGGCCCCGCCCGCGCAACCGGCGAGCACGAGTGCTGCCGTGGTTGCGAGCGCACCAGCCGTGAGGATGCTGCGTGATTTCACCTTCATTGGTGACACCTTTCGTGTGCGGACGATCTCCCGCACGCGCGTGGCCAGCCTGCGGCCCGGATTGGTGATTGCAATCCGCACGTGTCCCAGAGGTCGTTCTCTTGATTGGGTTGCCTGCTGCGTGCAAGCGCTTCCATTCATACACCGCTCAAATCAGATTTAACAAAATCTTGTCAGTAATCCACAAAATGGCTGCGCAAGATCGGCAATAACGCGCCGAACCCGCGTGCAAAACTGACAGCAACTCGGATCATGCAAGCGCTTGCACACCGGGTGGGGGTTTCGCGTAATGTGTCGCTCATGTCCAACGAGAGTGCACTGCCCACTGCCATGCCCTCCGCCACTGACGCTGAGTTGGCACTCGGTGCACAGTGGTGGCGTACGGCGGTCATTTACCAGATCTACCCCCGGTCATTCGCTGACGCATCGGGCGACGGCATCGGCGACCTGCCCGGCATCACCAGCCGACTCGACTCGCTGGCCGCCCTGGGCGTCGACGCCATCTGGCTGTCGCCGTTCTACACCTCACCGCAAAAGGACGCCGGCTACGACGTCGCCGACTACTGCGACGTCGACCCACTGTTCGGAACTCTGGATGACTTCAACGCCATGACGGCGCGGGCTCACGAACTCGGCATCCGCGTCATTGTCGACATGGTGCCCAACCACTCGTCCGACCAGCATCGCTGGTTCCAGGAGGCTCTCGCCGCCGGGGCGGGCTCGGCGGAACGCGCCCGCTACATCTTCCGCGACGGCAAGGGCGAGAACGGTGAGCTGCCGCCGAACAACTGGCAGTCGGTCTTCGGCGGTCCCGCCTGGACCCGGCTGACCGGCCCCGACGGCCAGCCCGAGCAGTGGTACCTGCACCTGTTCGACTCGTCGCAGCCTGACTTCGACTGGAACAACCGGGTGGTGCGGGACGAGTTCCTCGATGTGCTGCGTTTCTGGCTCGACCGTGGCGTCGACGGCTTCCGGGTGGACGTGGCCCACGGCATGATCAAGGCCGAGGGTCTTCCTGACTACACCCCGCCGGCCGAAGGCGGCAGCATGGGTGGCGGAACCGCGACCCTCGAACCCGGCATCAGCGACGAGGCCACAGATGACCCGCCGTACTGGGCTCAGGACGGCGTGCACGAGATCTACCGGGAGTGGCGCATCCTGCTCGACGGCTACCCGGGCGCGCGCATCCTCGCGGCCGAGGCGTGGGTGGACCCGCTCAGCAAGGTCGCCCAGTGGGTGCGCCCCGACGAGATGCACCAGGCGTTCAACTTCGCCTACCTCGAAACCCCGTGGGCAGGCAACGCCCTGCGCACGGTGATCGACGACTCGATCGAGGCGTTCAGCGCGGTCGGCGCGCCGAGCACCTGGGTGCTCAGCAACCACGATGTGGTGCGGCACGCCAGTCGGCTGGCGCTCACCGCCGAGAACTTGCAGGGCCACGGCATCGGGCCGAAGACCGTCGGTCTGCCCGACGAGGTCGTGGGGCTTCGTCGCGCACGCGCCGCGACCGCGCTCATGCTGTCGCTGCCGGGCAGCGCCTACATCTACCAGGGTGAAGAACTCGGCTTGCCCGAGGCCATCGACCTGCCGGATTCCGCGCGGCAGGACCCCACCTGGTTCCGCACCAATGGCGAGCGATACGGCCGAGACGGATGCCGCGTGCCGCTGCCCTGGGAGGCCGACGCGCCAGCATTCGGGTTCAACGGCACCGGAGCCAGCTGGCTGCCGCAGCCCGCCGCCTGGTCGGCGCTGGCTCGGGACGCGCAGCTCGGCGTGGAGGGCAGCACCCTTGAGCTGTACCGCCGCGCGCTTCAGCTCCGCCGCCAGCACGGGCTCGGCTCGGGCTCGGTCAGCTGGCTCGACGGGTACCCGGATGACGTGGTCGCGTTCCGGAACGGGTCGGTGACGGTGATCGCGAACACCGGCACCCAGCCGGTCGCATTGCCCGCAGGTGAGGTGGTGCTCGCCAGCGCCCCGGTCAGCGGAGAGCTGCCAGGCGACAGCACGGTGTGGCTGGTCTAACCAGACTCGAACGGTGAAATGCCCCGCGAGAGCGGGGCATTTTCGCGTTAAGCGGCATCTCGCGTTAGCGGATGCTGGCGGTTAGAACGCGTTGGCCTTCAGCCAGGTGAACGGGTTCACGGGCACACCGTCCAGGTGGATCTCAAAGTGCAGGTGCGGGCCGGTGGATGCGCCGGTGTTGCCAACCTTGCCGACAAACTCGCCCACGGCGATCGTGTCGCCCACGGACAGCTCGCTGGAGCCCCACTGCATGTGCGCGTACAGGCTCGTCACCTCTTTGCCGTTGATCACGTGCTCGATCACGACATGGTTGCCGTAGGCACCGCCCTCGGTGTGGCTCTTCACCACGCCATCCGCGATGGCGAAGATCGGCGTGCCGGCGCCGGGCACAAAGTCGACACCCGCGTGCTCGCTGGAGCAGCCGCGGCAGGGAGCGACGCGGTCGCCGTAGCCCGAGCTGACCGGGACGGCCACGGGGAACGGCCAGCGCACCGGGCCGGTGCCGGAGGTGTTGTAGGACAGGTCGCGGTTGCCGGTGCCGTACTTGAGTCGCTGCACCTGGGCGAAGTCGGTGACCTTGAACTCGTCGCGGGTGGTCGCCTGAGCCTCGGTGGTTGCCCCGGCGAGGTCGAAGCTCTGGCCGATGGTCTTCTGGTCGGCGTCGGTGCCGAGTTCCTGGTAGGTCTCGATGCTGAACGCACTCGCCGGAACGGTCATGCCGACCAGCAGCGTGCCGGCGAACAGGAACGCGGTACCCGAGAGCACCTTGCGGGCTACCCGATTGGCAAATCCCGGCTTTGTGGCGCGCACGGTGGCCGGGCGCGCGGCGACCTGGCGCTTCCGGCCGGCGCCAGCGGGCTCGGCGCGGCGGGCGGCGCGGCGCGGGCTGATCGCCGGCTCGGAGGGCGCAGTCTGCTCGGGAACGGGGATGGACGCGGTAGCGGTGGGCACGGCCGCGGGGGCGACCAGGTCGACGGTGGTTGTGGTGACCGCGGGCTCGGCAACGTGCATGACGGCGTCGGCAAGGAAGCCGAAGAGCGGCCCGGTGGCCGCAGCGACCTGCTTCTCCGGCGCGCTCATGGCGGCGGTGCGGCTGGCCGGCGGGGTAACGGCGATGGTGGGCTGGAAGAGCTGGGGAACGAATGGCTCGACGGTCTCGTCGATGGCCGGCTGGACCGCACCGACCCGGGCCACGGCGGGCAGCATCTCGGTCGGGGCGAGCATCTCAGAGGGCTTGCGAGCCGCAGCGGCGCGCTCGCGCTCGCGCAGTTCCCGGCGGGTCAACGGCGTCGCCGAAGCGGCAGACGCCTGGCCCTGTTCGAATCCCTGAGCGAAGAGTTCATCGGGTCGCTGGGTCGGCAAAGCCTTGCCGGGTTCAGCGAACTTGTCCAATGTCGGTGGCTCTCCAGGTCGTGGTCCGCGCACACAGCGTGCCTGCGGAACCGATTCTTCGCGGGTACCCGTTGCGACGTTCAAACCGCATATAACGGATTTATAAACCCTACACAGCGATCCGACTCAGTGCCAGTCGAAATTTCCTACGCGTGAAAGTCGGTGAGCAACTGCTCCAGCGATGCGGCGACCGAAGGCTCCGCGGCGAGGATGAACTCGGAGCTTGCCGCGGCTCCCGACCAGCCGCTCACGCGTGCTCCCGCCTCTGCAGCGACCAGGGCGCCGGCGGCGTGGTCCCACGGGTTCAGTCCGCGCTCGTAATAGCCGTTCAGCCGACCGGCGGCCACGAAGCAGAGATCAAGCGACGCCGTTCCGAGGCGACGGATGTCGCGGACCCGCGGCAGCAGTTGGGAGACGAGCGCGCCCTGCTCCGCGCGCCGTTCCGCCGAGTAGCCGAACCCGGTGGCAATGAGTGCCTGCGCCAGCTCGACGGCGGGTGCCACCTGCAGCCGCCCCTCCCCCAGGAACGCCCCCTGCCCGGCGGCGGCAGAGTACACCTCTCCCGATTCCGGGTTCGCCACGCATCCGGCGAGCGCCGTCCAGGTCAGCGGGTCGGGGTCGCCCTCCACTACGGCGATGCTGACCGCGTAGTGCGGGATGCCGTAGAGGAAGTTGACGGTGCCATCGATCGGGTCGACCACCCAGGTGAGCCCGGTGGTGCCGGTGTCGGTGGTGCCTTCCTCGCCGAGAAAACCGTCTCCGGGGCGGACCTCGGCAAGTCGCGCGCGGATGAAGGCCTCAGTCTCGCGGTCGGCGTGGGTGACGACATCCACCGCTGACGATTTGTGATCGGCGACCTCGACGCCCTCGATGCGCCGGCGACGAGCCAGCTCTCCCGCCTCGACGGCGATGGTGCGGGCGAGGGTGAGCAGCTCAGAGTTCATGGGGCCACTCTTTCACGGAGAGTGCCCGGGAAACGGAAGAACCCCCGGAGTCCGGGGGTTCTTGGATGGTGGCGAGTGAGGGATTCGAACCCCCGAATGCGATGCAGTCTGATTTACAGTCAGATCCCTTTGGCCGCTTGGGTAACTCGCCAAGTGCGCGCTCGACCGAGTGTAGTCACCAATCGAGGGCGCTGAACAAGAATACCTGCTCGCGGGAGTGCCAAAGTACACACCCGCGGCACTCCCCCCGAAGCGCCGTGCGCGCGGAGCCGGCCGCGCAGAACGGAAGTGATCGCTGGCGACGCGCCGCTCACCTCCGACGACACGCCGCCCACCCCGACGGATTGCTGCTGTACTGCGCGGGCACGGCCGCGGCATCCGCTCCTCCACAGTGCGGGCGCAGGCGGAACCATCCACCGGCGCGGGCCCCACTACCCCGCGGCGGGGTGTGCTCGGTGATGCTCTCACTCGTGGCAGCCGCATCCGTACTCCGCACACTTGTGGCCATGGGCGGCATCGCCAGTGCGGGCATGCTGCTGGTGGCTGGCCACTCGAAGGACGCTGTGCAACGCGCTCAGGTGCGTGGCGAAATCGTCCGTGTTCGGCGCGGAATCTATGCCGCTCCAGGAGCGCGGCCCGACACCGTTCGTGCCGCGCGGGTCGGTGGTGCGCTGGCCGGCGTCTCCGCCGCCGAGTTCCACAAACTGTGGGAGCCGCCGCACAAGACGCTGCACGTCAGCGTCGCCGCCGATGCGCATCATCTCAAGCATCCCGACCACACCAGTCGCACGCTCGAGGCAGGAGACGGCGTTGCGGTGCTTCGCGACCGCAAGACATTTGATCCCGATCTGCGGATGTTCGTCGTGCCGCTCCTGACGTGCCTCGAGCAGAGCTTGCGAACCGTGCCCGAGGAGTACGCCATCGCCATGCTCGACTCGGCGCTGCACGTCGGCCGTGACGCGGCGGGCCAAGCGGTCGGCCCGCTGATGACCGCTGAGCAATACCGGACTCTGCAGCTCCGGATGCCTGCCCGGTTCCAGTCGACCTTCGCCCAGGTCGAGCCCCGCGCCGACACCGGCTCGGAGTCGGTTGCCCGGGTGCGGGCATTGCGCGCGGGTATCCCCGTGCGGGCGCAGGTCTGGGTGGCAGACGGCATCCGCGCTGATCTGGTGGTCGGTGACCGCATGCTGATCGAAATCGGCAGCATCGCGCACCACAGCACACCACGCGACTACAACCGGGATCGCGACCGGGAGGCCATCCTGAACGGATACGGCTTTCTCACCCTTGAGTTCAGCAACCGTCAGGTGATGTGGGATTGGCCGACCGTCGAAGCGGTGATATTCAGGAAAATGGACCGTGGTGAACACCTGCGGTGAACCCGAAGCGCCGCGCATAACGGCAGCGATCCGTGACGAGACTTGGCGTGTCCCGGTACGTGAGCGGTGTGGCGTCGCACCGTGCTGCCGTTCTGCGCATGCACGCTGTTCCGTGGCACGCCTCGCGCACCGCTACTATCAGGAAAATGCCAAAGGAGGTGCCGCCGCGGATGCCTGGAATCAATGATGTCGCCGCGCTGGCCGGGGTGTCCACCGCCACTGTGTCGCGCGCCCTCAGCGGCAACGGGCACGTGCTCGAGGCAACCCGGCTGAAGGTGCTGGATGCCGCGGGCGAGTTGGGCTATGTCGCCTCGTCGAACGCCTCCAGCCTCGCCACCGGCCGCACCAAGAACGTGGGCGTGGTGGTGCCCTTCCTCGACCGGTGGTTCTACACCTCGGTGCTCGAGGGAGCCGAGTCGGCGCTGCTCAGCCACGGCTATGACCTCACCCTGTACAACCTCGGCGGCGGCGAAGAGGAACGGCGCAGCGTTTTCGAGCACTTCCTGATGCGCAAGCGAGTGGACGCCGTGATCGCGGTGAGCCTCGAACTCACCGCGAACGAGGTGAGCCGACTGCTCGCCATCAACAAACCCATCGTCGGGGTCGGCGGCCCGTTGCCCGGAGTTCGCACGCTCAGCGTCGATGATGTGGAGATCGCCCGGCTCGCCACCGAGCACCTGATCGCCCTCGGGCACAAGAAGATCGCGCACATCGGCGGCGCGAACGAGTTCGAACTCGACTTCCACCTGCCCACCAACCGTCGCATCGGCTACGAGGCAGCGCTGGAAGCGGTCGGTATCCCGGTGCAGCCGGAGCTCGTGCGCACCGCAGACTTCACCATCCAGGGCGGGTATCGCGCCGCCAAGCAGTTGCTCGGCAGCCCGCGCAACCGGCCGACGGCGATCTTTGCCGGCTCCGATGAGATGGCGATCGGCGCCATCCTCGCCGCCCGCGACATGGGGCTGCACATGCCCGACGACGTGTCGGTGATCGGAGTGGACGATCACGAGCTCGCCGAGTTCTTCGGACTCTCCACGGTGGCCCAGTTCCCCAGGGTGCAGGGCCGCATGGCCGTCGAGATCCTGATGGACCAGCTGCATCCGGGCACCCGCGAACGCGGCTCCAGAAACACGCCGCTGCCGTTTGAGCTGATCGTGCGCGGCAGCACGGCACGCCCCGACACGCGCCAGCACTAGCTAAACTCGCCCCATGGCAGATTCATCATTCGACATCGTCAGCAAGGTCGACCAGATGGAGGCGGAGAACGCCGTCAACCAAGCGCAGAAGGAAATTGCGCAGCGGTATGACTTCAAGGGCGTCGGCGCGTCCGTGGAATGGAGCGGCGAGAAGCTGCTGCTAAAGGCCAGCGCTGAGGAGCGGGTGAAGGCGGTGCTGGAGGTCGTCGAGCAGAAGTTCATCAAGCGCGGCATCAGCCTGCGCTCCCTGGATGCCGGCGCACCGTTCGCGAGCGGCAAGGAGTACCGCATCGAGGTGGGCCTGAAGAACGGCATCGCCTCCGACGACGCGAAGAAGATCTCGAAGATCATCCGCGACGAGGGCCCGAAGAGCGTGAAGAGCCAGATCCAGGGCGATGAGCTGCGCGTCCAGTCGAAGAGCCGCGACGATCTGCAGGCCACCATGGCGCTGCTCAAGGGCAAGGACCTCGACGTCGCCCTGCAGTTCGTCAACTTCCGCTAGATCCGAAGAAATCCTCTCGAATCAGTAAGATTCGAGACTATGGATGCCTCAACGATCACGCTTGTGGTCACGGTGGCAATCCTGCTGATCGACCTCACCGTGCGTGTCGTCTCACTGATCGTCGTTCCGCGGAACCGTCGACCGCAGACTGCGACCGCCTGGCTGCTCGCGATCTTCCTGCTGCCGTTCATCGGAATCCTGCTATTCCTGCTGATCGGCTCGACCAAGCTGCCGAAGAAACGCCGAGAGCGGCAGGAGACCATCAACACCTTCATCCTCGAGACGACCGAGGGCATCGAGAAGGTGCGCACCGACACGCCCTGGCCGGTCTGGCTGGAATCGGTCGTCGAGATGAACCGCTCGCTTGGCGCCATGCCCCTGGTCGGCGGCAACTCGGCAAGCCTGCTGCCGGACTACCGGGAGTCGATTACCGCGATGACGGATGCCGTGAAAACGGCGACGCGGTACGTGCACGCCGAGTTCTACATCCTGAATCTCGACGCGACCAGCGAGCCGTTCTTCGTCGCGCTCGAGGATGCCCAGAAGCGCGGCGTCACGGTGCGGGTGCTGCTCGATCACGTCGCATCGCTGCGCTACCCCGGCTACCGCCGCACCATTCGCCGCCTGAAGAAGATGGGCGTGCAGTGGCACGTGATGCTGCCCGTGCAGCCTCTGCGAGGCAAGTACCAGCGTCCCGACCTGCGCAACCACCGCAAGTTGCTGGTGATCGATGGCTCGCTCGCGTTCACCGGGTCGCAGAACATGATCGACCCCAGCTACAACAAGAAGAAGAACCTCCGCAAGGGCCTGCAGTGGAAAGACCTGATGGTGCGCTTCGAGGGTCCGATCGTCGCCGGCATCGACGCGCTGTTCATCACCGACTGGTACAGCGAGACCGACGATCTACTGCTGCGCGAGACCGAGATCGCCCGGCAGGTGCAGACCGTGGCGCCGCTCGACTGCCAGGTGGTGCCGAGCGGGCCGGGCTTCGAGGGCGAGAACAATCTGCGCCTGTTCAACACCCTGCTCTACAGCGCGTTGGAGCGGATCATCATCACCAGCCCGTACTTCGTGCCGGACGAGTCCATGCTGTACGCGATCACCACCGCGGCGCAGCGCGGTATCGATGTGCAGCTGTTCGTGAGCGAGGTGGCGGACCAGCCCACGGTCTACCACGCCCAGCGCAGCTACTACGAGGCGCTGCTGCGGGCGGGCGTCAGGATCTGGCTGTACAAGGCCCCCACCGTTCTGCACGGCAAGCACTTCACCATCGACGATGAGGTGGCGGTGATCGGATCGAGCAACATGGACATGCGCTCGTTCACGCTGAACCTCGAGATCTCGGTGATGATCCGCGGCGAGAGCTTCGTGCGCGAGCTGCGCCAGATCGAGGACAACTACCGGCAGAACAGCCGCGAGCTCAGCCTCGACGAATGGCTGGAGCGGCCGTTCCGCAGCCAGGTGCTCGACAACCTGGCCCGGCTGACCGCAGGGCTGCAGTAGCGGCTAGTCCTGCCAGCTGTTAGTCGGTGCCGGCTTCCATCGCCGCACGGTCGAGCGCGGTGCCTGCCTCGGTCTGCTCGTCGCCGCCGGAGATGGCGTCTGCGCCGCCCGCGGTGAGGTCGCCCATGAGCTTGGCCGTCTCGCCTGAGACGATGCCCTGCGCGGCGTACTGCTCGAGCCGTGCGCGCGAGTCGGCGATGTCGAGGTTGCGCATGGTGAGCTGGCCGATGCGGTCGCCCGGGTCGAAGGCGGCGTTCTCGACGCGCTCCATCGAGAGCTTGTCGGGGTGGTAGCTGAGTGCCGGTCCGCGGGTGTCGAGGATCGAGTAGTCGTCACCGCGACGCAGCCGCAGGGTGACCTCCCCGCTCACGGCCGAGCCGACCCAGCGCGTGATCGACTCGCGCAGCATGAGCGACTGCGGGTCGAGCCAGCGGCCCTCGTACATCAGGCGGCCGAGGCGGCGGCCCTCGGAGTGGTAGTTGGCAATGGTGTCTTCGTTGTGGATCGCGTTCAGTAGGCGCTCGTAGGCGATGTGCAGCAGCGCCATGCCGGGGGCCTCGTAGATGCCGCGGCTCTTCGCCTCGATGATGCGGTTCTCGATCTGGTCGCTGATGCCGAGACCGTGGCGGCCGCCGATCGTGTTCGCCTCGTGCACGAGGGCCACGGCATCCGCGAACTCCTGCCCGTTGATGGCGACCGGGCGTCCGGCCTCGAAGCTGATCGTGACATCCTCGGTGATGATCGTGACATCCTCGCGCCACGGGGCGACGCCCATGATCGTCTCCACGATCTCGACGCCCGTGTCGAGGTGCTCGAGACGCTTGGCCTCGTGCGTGGCACCCCAGATGTTGGAGTCGGTCGAGTACGCCTTCTCGGCCGAGTCGCGGTACGGGAAGCCGCGGGCGACGAGCCATTCGCTCATCTCCTGGCGGCCGCCGAGCTGGTTCACGAAGTCGGCGTCGAGCCAGGGCTTATAGATGCGCAGGCGCGGGTTGGCGAGCAGGCCGTAACGGTAGAAGCGCTCGATGTCGTTGCCCTTGTAGGTGGAGCCGTCGCCCCAGATGTCGACGCCGTCCTCCTTCATCGCGCGCACCAGCATGGTGCCGGTGACAGCGCGGCCGAGCGGGGTGGTGTTGAAGTAGGTCTTGCCGCCGCTGCGGATGTGGAACGCGCCACACTGCAGCGCGACCAGTCCCTCTTCGACCAGCGCAGCGCGGGCGTCGACCAGGCGGGCGATCTCGGCGCCGTACTCGGCAGCGCGGCCGGGCACTGCGTCAATGTCGGGCTCGTCGGGCTGGCCGATGTTCGCGGTGTAGGTGCACGGCACCGCGCCGTTCTCGCGCATCCAGGCGACTGCGACCGAGGTGTCCAGCCCTCCTGAGAAGGCAATTCCGACACGTTCACCGATGGGGAGGCTTGAGAGTACTTTCGACACGCGTAAATCCTACGGGGCCAAGCGCGTGTCCCCGCATCCGCGCCCGATCACAGCCCCAGGTTCAAGTAGGCGAGATAGCCGTCGCTGGCCTGGTCCACAGTGAGCAGTCCACTGTCGGAGAAGATGTTGTCGGTGCGGTTGAAGGTGTCTCAGCCGGTGTGGTCGGTGTGCGGGGCGGTCTGGTAGACCACCTCGTTGAGGTCGTCGTCGAAGTACAGCCGGCCGGTGAGCACGTTCGCCGCCGGAGCCGCCCGAGCCGCCAGGCCGCCACCACCAGCACCGCCGCGGCCGCTGGATGACACCTCGAAGCCCGAGTAGGCTCCCCCGGCGTCACAGTGCCAGATCTCGACGACGCTGTTCGGGATCGGCTGGCATGCGCCTGTTATGAACGCGAGATGCGCACCATCTCGTCGCGCGGAACGACCTTGATGCGTTCACGGCCCTCCGGCTCACCGAGCGCGCGCTCGTGCTCGTCGAGCGAGTGCCATCCCTCCAACGAGGTGAAC
>JBEVDR010000128.1:0-10214 GCA_040513215.1 Microbacteriaceae bacterium
AGCCGTCCAGCAGGACTCCGCGGGCGGAATTACGCGCCAGCGATCTACAAACTCGTCTGGTGGCGGCCTGGAGGCGCCGCAGACCCCCGAATGTTCAGGGAGCGATGCGTCGGATCGCTCAGCGGAGCGATCGGAGCGCACGCGGCCGTCGACCACCGCGCGGACGGCGGCAACGGAACGGCGTACTTCGGTGACCTCAGCGACATGGGAGCCCTCGACCCGCAGAACGGCATCCCCTATGACATGATCCCGAACATCCCCGAAGAGGACGACTGGACCGGGAAATGGGCGAACACCGACTCGAAGCTCGGGGTGAACCCTCCGCTGCACCCTGACGGCACATGAACGCCATCTTGTGGACCTGCACGCCGTTCGCGAGCTCCATCGTCTGCTTGGTCGGGTACTGCGGACCCTTGCCGATCCAGCGACTATACGATTTCGAGTACGAAGCAACAGGGGGTGGAGAGCGGGTAACTCCGCTGAAGGCGGGCTTACCCCAGTCGCTCCGCGTACAAGTTGGCCGCCTCCGCGACATCCGTCACGTACTTCTCGCTGTGGTTGTACGAGAAGATCGCCGCCCGCCAGTTCTCCGCGCCGCGCACGTCACCGGACGCGCACAGGTAGCGGGCGGCCGACAGCGCCGCGTCGTCGATCTGGTGCGGGTCAGCCCGGCCGTCGGCGTTGCCATCGGCACCCCAGCGCGACCAGGTGTCAGGGATGAACTGCATCGGGCCGACCGCGCGGTCCCACTCGGCGTCACCGTCGAGGGCTCCCCCGTCACTGTCGTTGATCACTGCCGACGATGAGCCGTCGAGCTGGATGCCGAGAATCGGCGGCGCCGCCACTCCGTCGGCGTCGATGCTCGACCCGCCGTAGGTGCCATGGACAGTCTCGATGCGGCCGATCCCGGCGAGCGTGTTCCAGCCGATGCCGCAGTTCGGCGCCTCCTCGGCCAGCCGCAGCTGCGCGCCGGCGTAGGCGGCGAGCGCGCGCTGCGGGATGCCGGTGGCCTGTGCCACGGCGGTCAGCCAGCCGTGGTCGGCCCGGCTGGCGATGGCGTCCGCCGAGCTCGGTGCGGCGGCATCCGGGGCCGCGGCCACCGGGTCGGGCGCCACCGATGCCGTGATCGGGCTCGCGGGATCCTGCCGCGCCACCTGAGCGGCGCGTTCGAGTGACAGCAGCCAGACGATCCCGCCGACCACGAGGGCGGCGATGAGAGCACCCAGCAGGATGCTGTTCAGAGGATGACTGCGTGACACCCGGTAAACGGTACCCGGTCGGATCGACCGTTCGATGCCGTCCACAGGGTGCTCACGGCGCCCTCATTATGCGTTCGCAGGCTCGCGAACCGCCGCCGGTCATCGTCCCGTCCCGCGATCGGCCCGGCGGCTTAGAGTGAGCACATGGCCACCGGGCCGACCCAGGCGCAGGATGACGACGTCGACGTACTGATCGTCGGCGCTGGCCCGAGCGGTCTGGCCCTCGCCGTGGAACTGCAGCGCTTCGGCATCCGTTTTCGCCTGATCGACCGCCGGCCGGGACCGGTACACGAGACTCGGGCACTGGCCATCCAACCGCGCACCCTCGAAGTGCTCGCGCCAAGCCATGTCGCGGCACGGCTGGTCGAACACGGGCGTACCGCGGTGCAGCTTCGCCTGCACGTGGGCGCGCGAGAGCGGCCGGTTGCGCTGTTCGAGGGAGCCGTGACCGACACGGCGTACCCCTACCTGCTGTTCCTGTCCCAGGCGGAGACCGAACGGTTGCTCGCAGAGCGACTGGATGAGCAAAGCGTGGTGGTTGAGCGCGGTCTCGAACTTGTCGAGTTGAGCCAGATCGGCGCCGGAGTGCACTGCACGCTGCGAGCGCAGTCGGGACAAACCTCGGGAATCCACGCCCGATTCGTGGTGGGCAGCGACGGAGCACACAGCGCCGTACGCCATCTGGCCGGGCTCGGATTCCGCGGGCAAGCGTTCCCGCAGACCTTCGGGCTCGCAGACCTCGAGGTCGACGGGCTCGCACCGCAGCGGGTGCACGCATTCCTGGCAGGCGCCGGCATCCTCTTCTTCTTTCCGATTGGCATCCCGGCGAGCTGGCGGATGATCGCGATGCTGCCCACCGGCACGGAGGGGGCTCCCTCGCTGGCCACCCTGCAAGCCGCGGTCGAGGCACATACCGCGAAGCCTTTGCTACTGCATGACGTCGTCTGGGCAACCACGTTCGCGGTCAACAGCCGCTCCGCGACACGGTTCCAATCAAGACGGGTGTTCCTGATAGGTGATGCCGCGCACATCCACAGTCCAGCTGGGGCGCAGGGCATGAACACCGGAATTCAGGATGCCGTCAACCTCGCGTGGAAGCTCGCCCTCGTCTGCCGCGGAACGGCCGACCGCGCCCTCCTGCGCAGTTACGATGCCGAGCGCCGGCCGGTCGCCCGGCAGGTGATCCGCGTGACCAATCGGGCGTTCCGGGTCGCGATGAGCCGCAATACCGTGGTGCGATTCATCCGCACCCGCGTGGCGTCGCGCCTGGTTCCGCTGGCGCTCGGCTCTCCCAGGCTGCGGACGCTCGCGTTCCGCACGATCGGCGAGCTGAACCTGCACTACTCGGGCAGCAGTCTGTCGGTGGAGGGGAAGCCTCGATTGCGCCGGGGTCCGCGCGCCGGTCGACGGCTGCCCGATGGGCCCGTGTTGGTGGATGGCGAGACCACCACGCTGCACCACGCGCTCGAGGCGCCGTTCCTGCACGTGTTGCTCTGCGGCGCGTCCGAGTCGTGGGCGCCGACCGCGGCGCGGCTCACATCGTGGGCCGCCACGCTCCGGATACACCGGCTGACGACATCCGCTTCGCCCGGTGCGATCGTCGATTCCACCGGTGAGGTGTTTCGACGACTCGGCCTGAAGCCCGGCGAGGTGGCCCTGATGGTGGTGCGCCCGGACGGTCACATCGGATACCGGGCGGCCGGAACCGACCTCAGTGGCTTGGCCGCATACCTTCGCCGTTCGCTACGGCTCCATACGCGACCGTGAGTTCGTCGAGCATGCCCTGCACCTTCTGCGTGATCTCGTCGCGGATGCCGCGCACGACATCGATCGGATGGTCGGCGGGGTCGAGCAGCTCCCAGTCGCGATACTGCTTGCCCGGGTAGACCGGGCAGGCGTCGCCGCAGCCCATGGTGATCACGACATCCGCTGCCTGCACCACGTCGTCGGTGAGCGGCTTCGGGAACGCCTGACTCATGTCCAGGCCGATCTCGTGCATTGCCTCGGTCACGGCAGGGTTGATCTCATGCGCCGGCATCGAGCCGGCGGAGCGCACGTGCACGCGACCGCCCGACAGGTGCTCGGTCAGCAGCGCGGCCATCTGCGAGCGCCCAGCGTTCTGCTCGCAGACGTACAGCACCTCGGGCACCGGACGGTCGATGGCGCCCTTGGCCTGCGCCAGCGCAGTGAGGCGGTCTTTCGCGAAGCGGGTGGTGCGCGACGCCAGATGTGCCTTCACCTTGGACGTGCGCAGCAGGCCGGCATACGACTCCAGCACGTACCGTTCCACGGTCTCGTGGTTGAAGATGCCGGCGAAGTTCTCCGCCAGCTCACCCGCCAGCCGCTTCAGGTATTCCTCCGGGTACGCCAGTCCCGGCATCGGCCGGCGCGACGACACGTCCATGGCTACACGCTCGCGGGCAGGATTTCGGCGAGCAGGTTCTCGATGCGCGCCTTGATGTCGTCGCGGATGGGGCGCACGTTCTCAATGGTCTGGCCGGCCGGGTCATCCAGCTCCCAGTCCTCGTAGCGCTTGCCCGGGAAGATCGGGCAGACGTCGCCGCAGCCCATGGTGATCACGACGTCCGATTCCTTGACCGCCTCGGTGGTGAGGATCTTCGGGGTGTTGTCGGCGATGTTGATGCCCTCTTCGAGCATGGCCTCGATCGCGGTCGGGTTGATCTGGTCCTTCGGCTCGGAGCCGGCGGAGAGCACCTGAACTCGGTCACCGGCGAGCGCCTGCAGGTAGCCCGCGGCCATCTGGGAGCGACCCGCGTTGTGCACGCAGACGAACAGGACAGTGGGCTTCTCAGACATCCGACACCTTCTAATCAATTGACGACGATCTATTGATCAGTATGGGGCGCGAAAGAATAGATGTCAATCTATATATGCCAGACTGGTGACCGTGACCGAACTGAGCCTCCCCCGCCGCACGCTCGCCGAACTGCTCGGCAGCGCACTGTTGGCCGCCATCGTGATCGGATCCGGCATCGCCGCGCAGAGCCTGTCGCCGAGCGATACGGGACTGCAGTTGCTGCAGAACGCCATTGCGACCGGCGCCGGGCTGTTCGCCATTATCCTGATGTTCGGGCCGGCGAGCGGCGCGCACTTCAACCCGGTGGTCACACTGGTTGATGCGACGCTCGGCGAGCGGCCGTGGCGGGATGTCGCGGCCTACCTTCCGGCACAGGTGCTCGGCTGCATCCTCGGTGCCGTGCTCGCGAACATGATGTTCGACCTCGCCCCGATCTCGATCAGCAGCAACGACCGGCTGACCGGGGCACACTTCCTCGCCGAGACCGTCGCGACCGTGGGACTCGTGCTGGTGATCTTCGCGCTCACCCAGACCGGACGCAGCCACTACGCCGCCGCGGCCGTCGGCGCCTACATCGCCGCGGCGTACTACTTCACCAGCTCCACCAGCTTCGCCAACCCGGCGATCACGGTCGGGCGCATCTTCAGCGACTCCTTCGCCGGAATCGCACCATCCTCAGTGCTCGGCTTCATCGCCGCGCAGCTGATCGGCGGCGCCGTGGGCCTCGCGATCGTGCGGGTGCTCTACAGCAGGTCCCGGGTTGCGGCCATGGCGGAGCCCGCCGTGGCGGTTGACTAAGTAGGCGCTGAGCGCAACCCGGTGGTTGAGTAGGCGCAAAGCGCCGCAGCCCCCGCTTGTTGAGTAGGCGCAAAGCGCCGCAGCGAAACCCCGCTGGCTCACACCAGCTCGGCGAGCAGAGCCCGCACGCGCCGCTCGATATCGTCCCGAATCTCGCGCACCTTCTCGATCGGCTGCCCCACCGGGTCATCCAGCTCCCAGTCCAGGTAGCGCCGTCCGGGATACACCGGGCAGGCGTCGCCACAGCCCATGGTGATCACATAGTCGGCGGCGCGCACCACCTCGTCAGTGAGCGGCTTGGGAAAATCAGCGGCGAGCGGCACCCCGACCTCATCCAGCGCGTCGACGACGACCGGATGAACGGATGCCGCAGGCTCCGAGCCAGCGGTGCGCACGTGCACCCCGTCGCCGCCCAGCGCCCGCAGGAACGCGGCGGCCATCTGCGAGCGGCCAGCGTTCTGCACGCAGACGAAAAGCACCTCGGGGATGCCGCGAGGCACTAGCGCCTCGGCCGCGGCCAGTGCGGTGAGCCGATCGGTGGCGAACTGGGCCGACAGAGATGGCAGCCGCTCGGAGACTCCGGCCCGCTTCTCGAGCAGGGCGTAGCTCTCGCCGACGTAGCGGCTGATCGTCTCTCGGGAGAAGATGCCGCTGAACCGCACGGCGAGGTCGTCGATCACGCGCGTCAGCGCGGGCGGAAGGTCTCGGTGCGCGACCGAGAGCTCGGGCGCGTCGGGCTCGCTGGCGCCGGTGCCGGGCAGGATCAACCGGGTGAGCTGCGCCCGCACGTCTGCCGACTGCCGGGTGATGGCACCGAACACGCGCTCCACGATCTCGGACCGCCGGGACGGAACGATCGAGTACCAGACCTGGCGGCCGCGCCGGTCGCGCTGCAGCAGCCCTTCCTCGGCCATCACCTTCACGTGGTGACTCACGGTGGGCTGGGTGATGCCCAGCTCGACCGCGAGGTTTCCCACCAGCGCTTCGCCGTTCGGGCTGCCGATGATCATGCTCAGCACCTGCAGCCGAGTGGGGTCGGCCACCATCCGCAGGGTGTGCGCGAGGCGCTCGGCATCCGCTCGGTCCATCACCGGCGGTAGGGCCGCGACATCCCGCAGATCAGTGGTGTCTGGCATACCGGCGAGTATATATCGATGCCCGTTGATGGGTCTCGACCAGCTCGACCAGAGGGAGTGGAGCTCGACCAGCGGGACAGCGGACGACGGGGTTCAAACCCGCGGGCGGCGGCAATCCTCGGATCGGCCGGACCTCACCGGCCGCGAGGAAGGACTACTTCGTCCAGGAAGGAGATACTTTCCTTCGACGCACGCTGATCGCGAAAAAGATCCTTCGCGGCTGTCTCACCAGCCTCGAAAAACTCCTTCCTGACCGCCCGAGTCCCCAAAAAATGCCTTCCGCGCCGCCCGAGTCCCCAGAAACATCACGTCCCCGCGTGCCCGAATCACTGAAACTCCTCCCTCGGCGCGAGTCCGAACCGAACGACGTCTCTACGAGCAGCAACTCCCCTGGCCGTCGCCGGTGGAGCAGACGCCGGTGGCCGGCAGCACCAACTGCACCTGGCGCGCCGCCGCCACATCGCCGGCCAGCCATGCGGCAATCGAGCGCACCTGCTCGTAGCCGGTCGCCAACAGGAAGGTGGGTGCCCGGCCATAGCTCTTCATCCCGGCGATGAAGAAGTTCGGTTCGGGCTGCTGCAGTTCGGCGAATCCATGCGGCTCGACCGTGCCGCAGCTGTGCAGGTTGGGGTCGATCAGCGGGGCGATGCCGCGCGGAGCCTCCACCACCTCGTCGAGGTCGAGCCGGATCTCGCGGAGCATCGCCAGGTCGGGCCGGAACCCGGTAGCGTTCACCACGCGGTCCGCCGCAATGGTATGCGGCGCGCCGCCCCGGGTGCCGACGATGTCGACGCCTGAGCCGCGACGGATCAGGCGACCGATCTCGAACCGATCGACGAGTTCCACCGCGCCATCCGCGATCAGCTGCTGCAGCGACGAACCCAACGATGCCCGGGCGGCAAGCTCGTCATCGGCGGATGCCGAGACCCGCACCGCCCGGTCATTGCGGATCGCCCAGGTCACCCGGGTGTCGGGGTGCTGCCGAGCGAGTTCCGCCAGGGTGAGCAGCGTGTTCGCGGCAGAGTGGCCGGCGCCCACCACGACGGTGTGACGACCGGCGAACCGCTCTCGTTCGGTGTCGAGAACGTCGGGCAGCGCCGGGCTGACACGATCGGCCACGTCGCCGAAGCCGAGCGGATCCAGCCCACTCGACCCGAGACTGTTCGGATTCCGGTAGGTGCCCGACGCGTCGATTACCGCCCGGGCAGCGTGCTCGACGACCGCGCTTGGCTCGGCGATGCGCAGCACAAACGGCGTGTCGGCACGGCTTGTCGATCGGGTGCGGTCCATCCCCTGCCGAGTCACCGCCTGCACGTCCGAGCCGAGTCGGATGCGCGACCCGATCTCGGGAAGCGCGGCGAGCGGGCTGAGGTAGCGGTCGATCAACTCGCGCGCGGTGGGCAACTCGGTCGCGTCCGGCTGCGACCATCCGGTGCGCTCCAGCAGACGAACGGATGCCGGATCCAGAAGCACGCTCCACGGCGAGAACAACCGGATGTGCGCCCAGGCCTCCATGCTCGCCGCGACCGATTCGCCGGCCTCGTAGACGACGAACTCGATGCCGCGTTCGAGCAACTGCGCGGCGGCGGCGAGACCGATCGGCCCGGCGCCGATGATCGCGACAGGAAGCCCGTCAAGGCGCGAGTCCCGCATCGTGGGCAGTGTCAGCTGGGTGATCGTCATCGGTTCTCCGTCCGGTACGTACATCGACACACGTCGATGAAGCGAGTATTGCGGTCTTCATCGACGTTTGTCAATGAAGACAGTAGGGTGGAGCCATGCCGAGCGCCACACTGCTTCCCCTCACCGACGTCACCGACGTCGTCGCGTGCTGCACGCCGCTGACCCGTGATGCGATTGACGCCGAGCAGGCCGACATCCTCGCCCGCTCCCTGAAGGCCCTCGCCGACCCGGCCCGGCTTCGCCTGGTGTCGATCGTGGCGGCATCCGACGGCGCTGAAGCGTGCGTCTGCGATCTCACCGAACCGCTCGGGCTGAGTCAGCCGACCGTGTCACACCATTTGAAGATCCTGGTGGATGCCGGATTCCTCTCCCGCTCGAAGCGCGGCACCTGGTCCTACTACACCCTGGTACCGGGCTCGCTCGATGCGGTATCTGCGTTGCTGGCGACCGGCAAGTAGAAGCTACGCGGCGACCGGGTCAAGGAACGCCTCCCAGTCGGGCTCGAGGTTCTCGACGCCGCGCACCATCCAGGCACTGCCGAACGGCGCGCGGGGGGTGATGTTCAGCGTCCAGCCCATCTCGCTCGGGGTGCGGTCGCTCTTCTTGTTGTTGCACGTGAGGCAGCAGGCGACCAGGTTCTCCCAGCTGTCCGTTCCCCCGCGGGAACGTGGCTGCACGTGGTCGATGGTCGACGCGGACCCGCGGCAGTATGCGCAACGGTGCCCATCGCGCCGCAGCACCCCGCGGCGGGAGACGGGGATGGCCCGGCCGCTCGGAATGCGCACGTACCGGCGCAGCAGGATGACCGATGGGCGGTCCCAGTAGCCCGCGGTTCCGAAGACCGGGTGGTCATCGTCTCGGGCGAGGATCGTCGCCTTCCCATTCATCACGAGCAAGAGGGCTCGTTTGAATGAGACGACCGCGAGAGGCTCATATCCCGCGTTGAGGACCAGAGTGCGCATTGCGTTCCCTTCGAAAGCGCCTGCACGGCTTGCAGGCATTCGAACTGCTGTCTCAAACTTCAGCGGGAAACCGGAAGACCCAACAAGAAAGGCACCGTCAGAGTGACGGTGCCAAAGTGGGCAGGGCGCGACAGGGCACGACCAACTTGCTGCTCGGCCGTATGACGAACGAGGCGCGCGCATCCACGGATTGGACGTACGCGTCTGTCAACATGCGGCTCTCCCGAGATACTCGTGAACTCCAAGGATTCAAGGGTAAAGCACAATTCCTGAGCGCGTGCACGCAGGCGCGCCGGTTTTACATGGCGTTCACATGGGGTGGCGTGCGGGGTTTCGAGACGGCGCTGCGCGCCTCCTCAACCGGCGGAGTGACGGCGCTGCGCGCCTCCTCAACCAGCGGAAGGGGCGGACGCGACATGCCGCGCCCGCCTCGCGCGGCTAGATTCCGAAGCGGACGATGTGGTACGCGTCGGTCCACAGCGGACGGGTCTGCACGTTCTTGCCGGGACGCGGCGCGTCGAGGATGTTGCCGTTACCCATCCAGAAGCCGTTGTGGGATCCGTCGTTGAAGATCACGATGTCGCCGGGGCGGGCGTCCTCACGCGAGATGGCCGTGCCGATGCGGTCCTGGCCGGTGACCGAGTGCGGCAGCGAGATGCCGAACTGGGCGTACACGAACTGCACGAAGCCCGAGCAGTCGAAGCCCGACGGGTCTGAGCCGCCGTAGACGTAGGGAACACCCTGGTACGAGCGGGCGACCGAAACAACCTGGTCGAGGCTGAAGTTGGGGTACGCGGGGTTGGCGAGGTAGTCGCCGGCCGACGGTCCCTCGTACGACGAGTACACCTGCTGCTGGGCTGCGCGCTGCGCCGTGATCTGGGTCGCGCGTGCGGCGGCGGCTTGGGTGGCCGCTAGCTGCTCGGGCGTGGTGGCGGTGAACGCGTCACGGGTCGCGGTGGTGAGCTCGACACCCGCGACGGTCAGTTCCTGCGACTCGGCGGCCTGGATCGCGTTGAGCGCGGAGGCGGCCGCGTCGTTCTCTGAGGCGGTGGTCGACCCGGGCGTGAACGCGTAGGCGGGGAGGGCGACCGTGGCAAACAGGCCGGGCACGACCAGCGTCATCACCGCGAGGTTCACCAGTACCGGCTTCTTCTTCTTGCCGGCCGAGGCCTTGCCAGTCGAAGCCGAGGCCTGACCGGTCGAAGCCGCGGCCAGGGCATCCTTGCCCTTGCGTGCGGCGAACGTAGCAGAGGCCCGCTCGGTCGCGTCACGCTGTGCGGAGGCTTGGCTCGCGCGCAACTCACGTCGGGAGCTGAGCTGTGGTGCGTCGGGTTGGAGCTGCGGGGAATCCGAGGATTCGGGGTTGCTTCCTAATATCAAGAGTGTGACCTCCTGCGTTTCGACAGCTCTAGGTCGCTGCCCCGTCCTTCTCTCGTATGCATATCTACGACACGGCGCAAGAGACGGGTGAACGAAACGTCTTGCGCCACGGCCTCAGACCGGCATATCTGGCCTTGAGGACTTAGTCACAGTACCCGGTTAAGTATGACTTGTCACC
>JBEVDR010000129.1:0-3440 GCA_040513215.1 Microbacteriaceae bacterium
GTCGGTCCATTCAAGGGTGGGCCGGGCACGGCCGGGTGGTGATCACACGGGCCTACCCGGCCTTCGGCAGGCCGTTCCAGGGCTGAGTGTCAGAGCTCCCGGTAGTAGTACAGCATCGGGTCCGTGCTGTTGATTTCGGTGTTGGTGAACCCACGCGCTTCATAGAATCGTCGTGCACCCGTGTCCTCGCCATCGACGTTGATTTCCATGAGCGTGCCGCCCCTGTCCCGTAACAGATCACACGCAGCCTCCAGGAGAGCGCTGCCCAGACGACGGCCACGCAGGTCCGGACGGACATAGAGTTCGTCAAGGATCGCAACCGGACCGTCGTACCAGACGTTCGGCCGGAAACTAAGCACCGCGAGGCCACTCGCTGGCTCGCCGACCAGCAGCACGGCCACGTCTTCTCCCGCCAATAGGAGCGTCAGCCGTGCCCGAAGCACGCCTGTGCCAGGGCTCGGCGTCGAAAACTCGCTGTTGAAGTCGTGAAGCAGCTGCGCAACCACAGCCGCATCAGCCGTTGTTGCCCGTCGCGGCCTGTCCCCGCTTACGGCATCATCAGTCGTCACGGCTTCATCATGCTGTGCAAGTGAGATTCAGTCCATCCTGACGCCCCAAAAACACAAACAGCCACCCACGAACCCAGAAGAACTCCCGACGTGGCGCGATAAAATGGACCGACCATGATCGGTGCCCCGCTCCGTCGTCTTCTGGCCTGGTTCGTCGTGCCGGCGACCCTCCTCTCGGCCTGCGCGCCCGCCATCAGCCTCAACGAGGCCACCACCGATCGACCGATCCAGACCTCGTCGGCTCCGCCATCCGCACGCGATGACGTCCCCGCTGTTCCACACCGGGCCCCATCCCCCACGCCGACATCGATTCCAACGCCGACCCCGGTGCCCCAGGCGTTCGCCCTCAACCTCTACCAGGAGGGGGACTTCGTGCGGCAGTACACGTTTGAGTGGTGTGTGGCGGCGAGCATCCAGATCATGCACAACCTCATCGACGAAACGGGGGCCGTCACCTGGGCCGATCGCGTTCAGCAAGGCGAGCTCTGGGAGATGGCCCGGGCGCGGTCGTACAACTCGTTCAACGGTGCCAATCCCTTGGGCTGGGCGCAGGTGCTGAACGAGGCAGGGATGGGGCCGTACGCCGTCGTCAGCATCGCTGACTACGAGGAAGCGCTGCAGACCGCTGCGCGCGCCATCGCCGACACGAACCGGCCGGTCGGGCTGGTCCTGTGGCGCGGTCGCCACGTATCGGTGATGAGCGGCTTCGAGTCACTTGGCGATCCCGACCAGTTCCCGGAGTTCTCAGTCACCGGCATCCGCGTCCAAGATCCGCTCTACCCATATGGCAGCGAGCAGTGGGGACGGTCCCCCGCGCCCAACGCCCTGCTCACCCCCGACGAGCTGGCGACGCAGTTCGTCGTCCGCGAGCCGCGACGCTGGAGCACCGGTCTGCCGACCGGCTACCTGCTGGTGCTGCCGCTTGCCGAGGACCGATCAGACCTTCGCTAGTCGCGCGGTCATGCGCTCCCGTTCGTGCCCTCCAGCGCGCACATACCGGTCCTGCTTGACAACAATTCTGAGTGCACTCAGAATTGAGAAGAATCATTTATTCTCAACCGCACGTTATCGAGGAGCAGCACGCCATGAGGGCATTCGTCGTCACCAAGTACAAGCAGCCGCTGCGCGAAGCGGACGTCGCCGAGCCGACCGTCGGTGACCGCGATGTGCTGGTCCAGGTCCAGGCGGCCGGCCTCAACCACTTGGACGAAAAGATCCGCCTGGGTGAGTTCAAGCAGATCCTCCCTTACAAGCTCCAGCTGATCCTCGGCAACGATGTCGCCGGCACGGTCATCCGTGTCGGCGCGAAGGTGCGCGGGTTCAAGCCCGGTGACGAGGTCTACGCCCGCCCCGGCAAAGACCGAATCGGCACGTTCGCCGAGCGCATCGCCATCACCGAGGCCGACCTGGCGCTGAAGCCCGCATCGATCAGCATGCAGGAGGCCGGCTCGCTGCCGCTGGTAGCACTGACGGCGTGGCAGGCCCTCGTTGAGCGAGGCAACGTACGGCCGGGGCAGAAAGTTCTCATTCACGCCGGCGCCGGCGGGGTCGGGTCGATCGCGATACAACTCGCCAAGCACCTCGGTGCCATTGTCGCGACCACCGCAAGTGCCTCCAACGCCGACTTCTTGCGCGACCTCGGCGCGGACACGGTAATCGACTACCGTACGCAAGACTTCGAGGAACTCCTCGCCGGATACGATCTGGTGCTCGACAGCCTCGGCGGAGAAAACCTCGAGAAATCGCTGCGCATCCTGAAGCCCGGCGGGAAGGCGATTGGAATCGCCGGTCCGCCGGACCCGGCTTTCGCACGTAGAGCAGGTCTGAACCCTGTGCTGCGCCTGGCCATCGCGGGGCTCAGCAGCCGGATCCGGCGGCAGGCGAAGAAGCTCGGCGTCAGCTACGAATTCCTCTTCATGCGCGCCAGCGGCGACCAGTTGCGCCAGATCGCCGCCCTGGTTGACGACGGCGTGCTGCGCCCGGTCGTGGGGAAGGTCTTCGACTTCGCCCAGACCCCACAGGCACTCGAGTCGCTGGCGAAGGGCGGCCTCCGCGGCAAAGCGGTCGTCACGCTTCCCGCCTGAGCCGCCGGCAGACATTCACCTCACAGACCACTCATGAGGACTACCAGTATGAGCAGCTTCGACACCCCGAACGGCCCTGTCGTCACCTCGTACGCGAAGGCCGCCACTCGCACCATCACCGCCGGTGGCGTCACCTACGCCTACCGTGAGCTGGGGCCCAATGCCGGCATCCCCGTCGTGTTCTTCGTGCACCTAGCCGCGACACTGGACAACTGGGACCCCCGCATCATCGAGCCCATCGCGAAGAACCGCCGGGTCATCACCTTCGACCAGCGCGGCGTCGGCGCCTCCACCGGGCAGGTTCCAGACAGCATCGAGGCGATGGCCGACGATGCCTATACCTTCATCAAGTCCCTCGGGTTCAACAGGATCGACATCTTCTCTTTCTCAATGGGCGGCATGATCGCCCAGGACCTGCTCCTCAAACATCCCGACCTCGTCCGCAAGGTGGTGCTGGCCGGTACCGGGCCGCGGGGCGGCGAGAAAATGGACAAGGTCGTCCGCACCACCTACTGGGACATCCTCCGCGCGACCCTATCGCGCGCGGACCCGAAGGAGTACCTGTTCTTTAACCGCAACACGACCGGCAAGCCCGCCGCGAAGGCGTTCATCAAGCGCCTTCAGGAGCGCACGGTCGACCGCGACAAGCCGATCAGCACCAAAGCCTTCCAAACGCAGCTGAAGGCAATCCAGAAATTCGGCCGCTCAGCGCCGTCGGACCTGTCGCAGCTCACTCACCCCACCCTCATCGCCAACGGCGACAACGACCGCATGGTGCCTTCGATCC
>JBEVDR010000130.1:0-2662 GCA_040513215.1 Microbacteriaceae bacterium
GCGACCATCACAGCAAAACTCATAGGCGGCTCCGCGCGTCCTCCGAGTTGCCTGGGCGGGGCCGGGCTAGATCTTGCGCAGCAACACGCTCGACACCGTGTGGTCCGGGCTCTTCCGCAGCACGAGGGAGGCCCGCGGGCGGGTCGGCAGCACGTTCTGCAGCAGGTTCGGTTCGTTGATGCTGTGCCAGATCTCCTTGGCACGCGCGATCGCCTCATCCTCGGTGAGCGAGGCGAAGCGGTGGAAGAACGACTTCGGGTTGGTGAACGCGCCGCGCTGCAGCTTCAGAAAACGCTCGATGTACCACTTCTCGATGTCGCTGGTACGGGCATCCACATAGATGGAGAAGTCGAACAGGTCGCTCACCGCGAGTCCGCGCTGCGTGGTCGGCGGCTGCAGTACGTTGAGCCCTTCGACGATGAGCACGTCGGGCCGACGCACCACGATCTCGGCATCCGGCATGATGTCGTAACTCAGGTGCGAGTAGAACGGCGCGCGCACCTCTGGTGCCCCGCTCTTCACCTTGGAGACGAAGCGCAGCAACGCCCGCCGGTCGTAACTCTCCGGGAACCCCTTGCGCTCCATCAGCCCGCGACGCTCCAGCTCGGCGTTAGGCAGCAGGAAGCCGTCGGTGGTCACCAGCTCAACCCGAGGCGTGTCATCCCAGCGCGCCAACAACTCTCGCAGCAGGCGCGCGATGGTGGACTTGCCCACCGCAACCGACCCGGCGACCCCGATCACGAACGGGGTGGTCGCCGCGTGCTCACCGAGGAACGCGCTGGTCTGCCGGTGCAGCTGCCGGGATCCTGCCACGTACAGGTTGAGCAGTCGACTGAGCGGAAGGTAGACCTCGCTCACCTCGCGAAGACTCAGCATGTCGCCGAGACCGCGCAACTGCACGACCTCGGTTTCGCTCAACGGTTGCGGGGTCGCCGGCGCGAGCTCAGCCCATCGGGCACGGTCGATCTCGACAAACGGGGTGCTGTTGCCGTGCGCGGCATCATGGGCAGACATCGCCTCCCACAGTACCGCGCAGCCAACTCCCGACTGGCTCACCGTAGAATCGGCCTCATGTGTGGAATTGTGGGATATGTCGGTGACAACAAGAGCATCGAGGTGCTGATGGGCGGCCTGCGCCGTCTGGAATACCGCGGATATGACTCCGCCGGGGTCGCCGTCATCGACCCGGCAGGTCACATCGACAGCCGCAAGCGGGCCGGCAAGCTGCAGATGCTGGTCGACGAACTGGCCGAGCACCCGCTCGCCAACGGCGCCACCGGCATCGGCCACACCCGCTGGGCCACCCACGGCGGACCGACAGACGGCAACGCGCACCCGCACCTGGGCGATGACGGCAAGCTGGCGCTCATCCACAACGGCATCATCGAGAACTTCTCCGAGCTCAAGCACGAGCTGCTCGAGGCCGGCGAGACCTTCCAGAGCGAGACCGACACCGAGGTCGCCGCGGTGATGGTCGGCCGTGCCTACCGCGAGTCCGGCAGCCTGTACGAGGCGCTGCGCGTGGTCGTCAACCAGCTCGAGGGCGCCTTCACCCTGCTCGCTATGCACGAGAACGAGCCCGGCGTGGTTGTCGGCGCTCGCCGCAACTCACCGCTGGTCATCGGCCTCGGTGATGGCGAGAACTTCCTGGGCTCGGATGTCGCAGCCTTCGTCGAGTTCACCCGTCGCGCCGCCGAAATCGGCCAGGACCAGATCGTCACCATCCGCCAGGACTCGGTGACGGTGACCGACTTCCACGGCGCACCCGTCGACCTCAAGGAGTTCGAGGTGTCCTGGGACGCCTCCGCCGCGGACAAGGGCGGCTGGTCGAGCTTCATGAAGAAGGAGATCAGCGAAGAGCCGGAGGCCGTCGCGAAGACCCTCCTCGGCCGGGTCCACGACGGCGCCGTCGTGCTCGACGAGCTCGCTCCGATCGGGGACGACGTGCTGAAGGGAATCGACCGCATCACCATCGTCGCCTGCGGCACCGCCGCGTACGCCGGCATGGTCGGCAAGTACGCCATCGAGCAGTGGGCGCGCGTCCCCGTCGATGTCGACCTGTCCCACGAGTTCCGCTACCGCGACCCGGTGCTGACCGAGCGCACCCTGGTGATCTCGATCAGCCAGTCCGGCGAGACCATGGACACCATGATGGCGGTGAAGTACGCCCGCGAGCAGGGCGCGCGCACCCTGTCGATCTGCAACACCCAGGGCGCCAGCATTCCGCGCGAGTCGGATGCCGTGATCTACACCCACGCCGGACCAGAGGTGGCCGTGGCATCCACCAAGGCGTTCGTCGCCCAGATCACCGCGCTCTACCTGTTCGGCCTGAAGCTGGCCTCGCTGCGCGGAACGCTCGACGCCGCCGAGATCGCCGAGAACGTGACCGAACTCTCCAACATCCCCGCCAAGCTCGAGCAGGTGCTCGGCACCGCCGACCGGATCGCCGAGTTGGCGCACTGGATGGCAGACACCCGCTCGGTGCTGTTCCTTGGCCGGCACGTCGGATACCCGGTGGCGCTCGAGGGCGCGCTGAAGCTCAAGGAGCTCGCCTACATCCACGCCGAGGGCTTCGCCGCCGGCGAGCTGAAGCACGGGCCGATCGCCCTGATCGAGCCGGGCCAGCCCGTGTTCGTCGTGGTGCCGAGCCCGCGCGACCCGA
>JBEVDR010000131.1:0-8219 GCA_040513215.1 Microbacteriaceae bacterium
CCTCTTCATCAAAAGCAATGATCTTTGCCATGTGTTTTTCTCGTTCTCCCGGACGTTTCCAACGCAAGTAGTTAGCACTCAAACGTGAGGAGTGCCAATGTCAGTTTTAGCACTCTAGGGTGGCGAGTGCAAGACGGATGACGCCGTGTGCGGCTAACGCTGACACTTCTCACACGACTTACTCGTATCGGCCCGCCTGCGACAATGTACGGGTGACTTCGTGGACGCCCGGTTGGGCGCACTTCCCTTCGCTCCTTCTGAACTTCTGGACTGAGCGGCACCTGTGCACTCTCGCCTCTCTTCGCACCGACGGAAGGCCGCACCTCGTCCCGGTCGGTGTCGCTCTGGACCTCGAGGAGCAGTGCGCCTGGGTGATCACCAACGAACACTCACGCAAGGTTCAGCACGTGGCCGCCGACGGCAGGGTCGCCGCATCCCAAGTGAGCGGGCCGCACTGGTCGACGATCGAGGGCACTGCCCGGGTGGTAACCGACGAGGCCTCAATCGCTCGCGCCGTGACCTGCTACTCCGCGCGCTATCGCGAACCTCGGCCGAATCCTTCCCGGGTCGCCCTGCGGATCGAGATCGACCGCTTTCTGATGTCCTCCGGCTTCATGCCGACCGACTGAGCCGACCGTCGCCCGGTACCGCCGGTCCTCGAGCTCGCGAATCTCTGCTCAGCTTTCCGGGTTACGGGGCGACGAACGCGACTGACCCCTGGGTGGGCACCAGCTCGACCCACGAATTACCCGGCGCAAGCCGCACGGTCACGCCGTTGTCGTCAACGAGCTGGACCGTGTCGGCCTGCGAACGCTTGCTCCAGGTGGCGTGCACGGTGGCTCCTGCGGTCGAGACCCACGCCTCACCGCTGCCGATCAGCTCCGTTTTCGGGATGTCGGCGCTCACGGTCACCGGCACGCGCAGCACGACCAGGTTGGTGGCGGTGAGCTGCGCGCCCGTGCTGTCGGTGTCGGTGGCACCGCCGGTCATGAACCGTCCCCACGCGCCTGCCGCGGCATCCCATGTCCACGACGGCGTGGCGAGCGAACCGAAGTTGAGGTTGACCCGTGCGGTGGGGGCGCCGTCCTTCGCCGCGGTAGACGACGCGGCGTCCCAAGAGAATGCGAAATGCTGCTGCGGCGGCTTGAGGTCGTCATGCTGCGCCACCACCTCACGGGCCTTCACATGCACATTGTGCGGCGCCCGCTTGGCGCTGGAGCGGAAGAATGTGGTGGCGGTGTCGGACTGGCCGTGGATGGCATTGTAGACCGGCGCGGCCCGCATCAGCGCCACGAAGCGCTCCTGACCGCCGGAGTAGGCCACGATGCCGCCGAGCGGCGAGATGATGTCGGGATCCATCGGCCGGATCGATCGCACCGGGCCCAGGATGTCGGGAACGGTCGAGTGCCAGACGCCGACGTATCGCGTCATCCCGCCCTCGACGAGTTCCTCGAACACGATGTCGGTCTCATTCAGCCCGAACTGCCCGCGAGCCAGCGGGTGATTGTCGATCTTCGCGGCGATCGCCGGGTGATCGAGTGCGCCGGCTTCCACCGTCTCACCGGTGAGTGGGGCAATCGCTGCTTCGGCCGGGGGCTCGTAGCCGCCTGCCCAGACGGGCTTCGGTGACGCCGACGGTTGCGCTGCTGTCGGCGGCTCGCTGGCCGAACAGCCGGTCAGCAGGAGGACGCCGAGGCCGATGGCCGCGATCGTCCGATGACGTACCGATTTCCCCCGTGCATGCACGGGGAAAGACTAACGCCGCCCGGGGCATCCGGACGGCGTTAGCGAGGTGTGCCTCAGGAATTCGACGGCTAATCAGGCCAGTCGAACTGACTCAGCCTGCGGGCCCTTGCTACCGGTGCCCACCTCGAAAACAACCTGCTGGCCCTCTTCAAGAACTTTGTACCCATTCATGTCGATGGCGGAGTAGTGGACGAACACGTCCTGTCCCCCCTCATCGACGGTGATGAAACCGTAGCCCTTTTCAGCGTTGAACCACTTCACGGTCCCATTCGCCATGTATTACTCCCTGCTGTGTCTTGACGGCGCGAGCACGAGTGCGCTCCCCCGGGTTGCGCGCAGAAAACTGCGTTCACCTTGCCAGATCACGACGCTGCGGGAAGCATTACCATCATCGGGCTAGATGGGCGACCAAGACCAGATCGTAGCGGGAACTTCGGCAGAAGTAGAGGGCTATTTCACTGTTCTGCCGAGGAATTACATGATTTATACCCGATCGAAACACTGGCGTAACGCCGGAACCGATTCCATCAGGATGCCGGGGGCGTGTAGTCGCTTCCGAGCACGACCGTCACCGGGGCTCCGGGGAACGCATCGGAAAGGCTGACCTCGGCGGTCCCGAGGGCCAGCGCGAGCCCGCGAGCGATGCCCTCATTCTCGGCGGCGCCGTAGTACACGGTGGTCGTCTCGACGTCGGCCTCCGCCGTGTTCGTGCGCGATCCGATCGGCCAGCCGGCTTCCTCCAGCTGGTCGCCGACGTCATTGGCGAGCCCCGACGTGCTCGTTCCGTTGAGCACGGTGATGCTCATGGTCTCCGCGTCGATCGTCGACGGATCGGTGACCGGCTCCGCCATGGGTGCGGTCTCGGGCGCGGGCTCCTCGGTCGGCGCTTGCTGGGCAGACAGCCCGGGCAAGGACACGGATCCGCCGAGCTGCGACAGCCCGAACAGTCCCGCGGCGGTCACGACCACGCAGGCGAGCGCAGCCCAGCCGACGACGATCCACCCGCGTCCCTTGCGGGGAGCGGCGCGGTGCGCGCCGACGCGGTACAGGTCATCTGGCAGTTCATCGAACTGATCTGTGGGAAATCTCGCCATAGTCCTAGGTAGTGGAATCGGTGTGTCGCGCCGTTCGCGGTTCAAGGGACGCGGCATCGAATACTCGTGCCGCTCTCGATCGCGATCTGGCATCCCTCACCCGGTGCAGTCGCTTGACGAGCATCGGATCGTGCTTCACCGCCGCTGGCGAGTCGATGAGGGTGTTCAGCAATTGATAGTACCGGGCGGCCGACAGCCCGAACTCCTCGCGAATGGCCGCTTCCTTGGCACCGGGATGCCGCCACCAGTCGCGCTCGAAGTCGAGGATGTGCGCGTCGCGCTCCGACAGTTCACTCGCCGTCTGCCCGGCCGGCTCCGGCTCTGCGCTCACTGTCGGTCCCTTCACAATCACGACTGATCCTAGGATGACGCGGCTGAGCGCACCCCGCATGCCGAGGGCCTGTCGCATTACGCTGGTGGTGTCCCCCATCCCAGAGCCGAGTACTGATGCGCGTCCGTTTCCTGCTGTCCGCCACGGCGGCCGCGATGACGCTGGCGGTGCTCGCCGGATGCGCGACAACCCCCAGCGACTCCGCCACCCCCTCGGTCACACCGGTTTCCACGGCACCGCTCGCCGAGCTCGACACTCTGGAGGATCCGCGTGGCTATCAGGGCGGGTCGACCGCGGTGCTGCAGCAGACCGACATCACCCCGGTACTCGAGGACCCAGAGCAGACCCTGCCGGTCACGGTCACGTCGCACGACCTGAGCGGCGCCATCCCCGTCACCGTGTCCCGCGCCGCGCGCGTGATCGGCCTCGACATCGCGGGGTCGATCGGCGCCACCATCGCCGGACTCGGCTTCGCCGACCGGCTCGTCGGCCGCGACATCTCCACCGAATTCCCGGCCGTCGCCGACGTGCCGCAGGTCACCTCGAGCGCGCACACCATCAACGCAGAGGCCGTGCTGAGGCTGCGGCCAGACCTGGTGATCACCGACGGCAGTATCGGCCCGATCGACGTGGTGCTGCAGCTGCGCGACGCCGGAGTGACCGTGGTGTTCGTCGAACGCGACGCCAGCATCGACGGGATCGCCGTGCTCGCCCGCCAAGTGGCTGCGGCGCTCGGCGCCGCCGCTGCCGGTGACCTGTTGGCCGACCGGGTGCTTCAGCAGATTGACGAGAAGGTGGCCGAGATCGCCGCGATCGCGCCGAGCGACCCCGACGAGCAGTTGCGGGTGCTGTTCCTCTACCTGCGCGGCACGGCAGGCGTGTACTACCTGTTCGGTGAGGAGTCCGGCGCCGACATGCTGATTGAGTCGTTGGGGGCTCGGGATGTCGCGGGCGAGATCGGCTGGGACGGCCTGAAGCCGATGACCGATGAGGCCCTGATCGCCGCCAACCCCGATCTGATCCTGGTGATGAGTTCCGGGCTGGAGAGCGTCGGCGGCATCGACGGGCTGGTGTCTGACATGCCAGCGATCGAACTCACCAACGCGGGTGCGAACCGGCGCTTCGTCGACATGGCCGACACCGACATCCTGGGCTTCGGTCCGCGTCTGCCTGACGTGCTCGACGCGCTGGCACGCGCCGTTTACGCGCCCGGCCAGTAGAGCGGCGTTACACCGCGGGTGATGGACCGCGCCGCCGTAGCCGTACCACGACTACGGTGATGGCGGTGATTGCGGCCACGAGCACGAGTAGTCGCCAGGGCAACCAGGGCAGTGCCGCGCTCTGCGGGTGGCATCCGGCCGGTGTCTGGTAGCTGAGTGTGATCGGGTCCATCGCTGTGCCGGCGTCGTAGGTGCCGAACGCGGCGGCGCCGTCCTCGGAGAGCACGACCGGCACCTCGCTCACGGTGACCTGCTCGTCGACGACGACTCGCTGACCCTCCGACAGCCGGAGTTCGACGAACTCGGTCTGCGGTGCGTCCACTGTGTCGCCCGCCTGAGTGGTGCCGGAGATATCCACCAACAGCACTGCCGTGTCGATGTCGCGGATTTCGAGGGTGGGGCTGGAAATCGTGGTGCTCAGGATGCCGTCGTGACCGCTGAAGGTGACGGAGCCGTCGAAGTGCACCGTGCCCTCGCCGTCGCTGAACTCGCCGGTGCCGTCGCTCCAGCGGAACGTCGGGGTCTCATAGGTCGCCCCGTCGGCAACGATCCACTCGCCGTTCGCGATGGTTCCGCTGATGTAGGAGCGGAACGACTCCTTGAACCCCCACTCGATCTCCCCCTCGGTGATCGTGCACGCGGTGTCATCCGCTGCCCCTGTTACTGGGCCGGTGGGCGCCCCGGGGACAGCACCGACGGTCAGCAGACCGGCGAGGATTGCGCTCGACAGTGCGTGGATCACGAACGCGGACTCCTGTTAGCGGAACTTGTTAGGGTGGGCTAACCCTATCCGTGGCGCGTGGACAGCGTCAAAGACGTTGCATGACGTGAGCGGGAACGATCCGCTGCTGTTTCGTGTTGAATGTCACGAGACTTAGAGGAGTCAGACCATGAACTACAAAGTGACGAAGACCGACGAGGAATGGCGCAACGAGCTCAGCCCTGAGCAGTACGCCATCCTGCGCCAGGCGTCGACCGAACGCGCCTGGACCGGCGAGCTACTCGATGAGGAGCGCGCCGGTCTATACGCCTGTGCCGCGTGTGGTGCGGAGCTGTTCAAGAGCGGCACCAAATTCGATTCCGGATGCGGCTGGCCGAGCTTCTACGAGTCGATCAACCCCGACGCGGTGCAGCTGATCGAAGACAACACCCTTGGCATGCAGCGCACCGAGGTGCGTTGCGCGGCCTGCGGTTCGCATCTGGGGCACGTGTTCCCCGACGGTTTCGGCACGCCGACCGGCGACCGTTACTGCATGAACTCGCTGTCGCTCAACTTCAAGGCCGCCGAATAGTGAGCCTCGCCGACGCGATCCTGCGCCGGCGATCCTGGCCGGCCGTGACCGACGCGGCGCCGACGCACGCGGAGCTGCTGCCTCTGGTAGAGGCGGCGGCATCCGTTGCCGACCATGCGTCGTTGCGTCCATGGCGGCTGATCGAGCTGCGCGGCCACGCCAGGGTGCGTCTGGGTGCGGCACTGGTCGAGGCCACCGGTCTCGAGGGCGCGGCGGCCGAGAAGCTCGCCGCCAAGCCGTTGCGCGCGCCGCTGCTGATCGCCGTGGTGTCGTGCCACAAGCCGAGCATCAAGGTTCCCGACTGGGAGCAGGATGCCGTGGCCGCCGGAGTCGGTCACATGCTGAGTGTGCTGCTCGATGACGCCGGATGGGGCGTGATGTGGCGCACCGGCCACCAGACCCGCACCGAGCCGGTCAGCCGGATGCACGAGCTCACTCCGAGCGAGACCCTGCTCGGTTGGCTCTACGTCGGCGGCAAGACCGACCGCAGCCTGCCGCCGCGGCGGCCGTTCGATGCCGCGGACGTGCTCTCCGAACTCTGATCGTCATCCCTGACCCGGGGTGCTCGGCGTGCTCGGTGCGGTCGGTTTGCCTCGCGTGCCTCGCTTGGCCGGCACGGCGGCGATCAGCACAGCGGCCAGGGTGAGCACCGCGCCAACGATGGTGAGCGGATGCACCGGAGCGGCGCCTCCGGTCGGCACGACCAGATCGAGCAGCACCGACATCAGCAACTGCCCGGCGATCATGCCCAGCCCGAGCAGCAGCACCCCGGTGAACTTCACCACGATGGCGGCGCCGGCGACGAACACGACGCCGATGAGGCCGCCGGTGTACAGCCACCACTCGGTCGGATACGCCTCCGGCCAGCCGTTCGCCGACACGCTCACCGCGGCGGCCCCGATCAGCAGAACGGTGCCGACCGCGGAACTGATCAGCCCGGCCGAGAACGCGGACTTGCCGACCTCGTTCAGCTGCCCGTTGACGGCCTGCTGAAAGCCCTGCCCCAGCCCGGCAATGAACGGCAGCACCAGCATCCAGATCGGGATGTCGCCCTGAAACTGCGGCGACACCGACAGCACCACGGCGGCGAGCGCGAGAGCCGACCCGATCAGCCGGGGCACGGTGATCCGGGTGGCCGGCATGCTGCCGAGCCCGGTGCGGTCGATCCCCAGTCCGCTCAGCACCTGTCCGCTCACCGCGGCGATCGTGAACACCGCGACCCCGAGCACCGCGGCGGTGAGACTCTGCGAGGCCACGAACACGGCGCCCGCGGCGCCGCCGAGCGTGTACCACCACGGCATCCTGTGCGAGCGGACAGCCTGCCAGATGGCGGCAAGTCCGCGCCGTCCCGGCGCCCATAGCGGTAGTGCCAGAAGCATCAGCAGCATGCCGCTGCCGAACGAGATGACCGCGGTCACGTAGCCATCGCCGAGCACCTGCCCAAGGTCGCCGTTCACCTTGGACTGCACCGCGAGCATCGCCCCGAATACGACGGCGAGCGCGACGGCGATAATCACCCGCGCGCGGCTGGGCGGTGCCATTCGGGCGGGCGTGGTCGGCGAGTACGATCCTGCGAAGCTCACCGGATCACGGTACAGCCTGATTGCGGTGCAGCGTAGAGAGCCCCTTGTCGGATTCGAACCGACGACCCCCGCTTTACAAGAGCGGTGCTCTGGCCAACTGAGCTAAAGAGGCGAATGGACCAGCGCCCAGTTTACGGGCGATGGCGGCACTCCCGCTAACCGGGCCGTCAGGCGAGCGTGAGAAACAGCTTTTCGAGCTCGTCGACCGTGAGCTTCCGCCGCCCGGCGGGCTGTTCGGCGGGCTGTTCGGCGGGCTGCTCGGCCGATGAGCCGTCCACCGGCTGGGTGTCGTCGACGAGGCACTGCCGCATGGCCGTGGACACGATAACGAAGCCCGCCCGGTCGAGCGCGCTCGAGACCGCGGCGAGTTGGGTGACGACGTCGCGGCAGTCACCACCGTTCTCCACAGCCGTGATCACGGCGGCGAGCTGACCCTGTGCGCGCTTCAGCCGGTTGGCTACTTTGCGAACGGCATCCGCATCCCGCAGACGACCGTCGGTGCCATCGCACGGTGCTCATGCGCGTTCGACCGGGTGGCCGGCGGCGATCCAGGCGGAGGTGCCGCCCATCACGCCGATCGCGTCGACGCCACGGCTGGTGAAGGCCATGGTTGCTCGGGCGCTGCGTCCGCCGGACTGGCAGATCACGTGCACCGGCGTCTGACTCGACGCGGGGTGAGCGTCGGATACCCCGAACTACCCGGCGGTGGCGGGTGCCGGGGTCTCGGTGGCCATCTTGTTGAACATGCTGCCCACCTGCTGTGACACGACCTGAGCGAACTCCTGGGCGTCGAACGGGAAGCTGTACTCGTACTTCACACCGTTCACCAGGATCGTGGGGGTGCCCTTCACCGACTCAATGTCGCTGTTCGGGATAGGTCCGTTCAACGCCCGGGCGGTGGCATCCTTCACCCACGATTCGAACTGCCGGTCTTCGATGCAGTCTTCGATCTT
>JBEVDR010000132.1:0-10561 GCA_040513215.1 Microbacteriaceae bacterium
GTGCCGTCGCTCAGGCTGCCCCAGGCGTACACGATGGTGTTCACTCCCTCGGTAACGGACACGTCAGCCGGTCCGATCACCGGGTCGGTCGTGCCCGCTGCCGCGACAGCCGCCGAGATGCTGCCGGCAGCCAGGGTCAGCTTCGCCTGATCCGGGTTGGCCAGGTCGCTGATCACCGGGGTGCCCCCGGCCAGGATGTCGACGGCGGGGGCAGCGGCAACGTGACGAACCGTGAGCCGGCCCTTCCCGTCCTGCACCGGGTTCGTCTGGTTGCGGAACAGCGTCGCGGTGGGCTGGCCGTCTTCGGTCAGGTGCGCGACCGCGGTGTAGTTCTTGCCTGACTTGAGCTTCAGCTCGACCGGCCCGATGATCGGGTCGCTGGCGTCGGCGGCATCCGCAGCGGTGATCGCGACGGTGTACTTGCCGCGTTCCAGGTCGAGGGGTCCGGCAAGGGTGCCGGGCTCGAAGTTGTCGAGCGTGAGGGCGTTGTCCACGTAGACGTCGACGGTGACGCCGGGGATTCCGTGCAACACGGAGAGTTGGGCGTCATCGTCGTGGGACGCGTAGGCGGGCGCGGTGCCCGCAAGTGCCACGAGTGCGCCGGCTGCAATGCCGAGCGCGAGGGTCTTGCGCATGGTTACCTCCTGAGGGCCCGGGGATCGGGCGGAACTTGCTTACACAACCTCTTCCGCCCTCACCGGCGGATCGGATGCACCGTCCGGCAACATTTCTGAATATCGCTGGTCCGGAATACTGGACCGGTGACCACAGCGCCCTCAGGATCACCGGAAACGGATTCGATCCCCCTCCCGCTCGAGTCACAGCAGAAGTCATTCCGGGCACGCCTGGCGGTCGCGACATCCGATCCGGTGCTCCGTGCCCTGCTGGTGTCCACGTTCATCTCCAAGCTCGGCCGCGGCGTCTTCCTCGCCGTCACGGTGCTGTTCTTCACCCTGATCGTGGGGCTCTCCACCGTTCAGGTTGCGCTGGCGCTCACGATCTCCGGCGCGGTCGGGGTCGCGACCTCCATGATCGGCGGTCATCTCGCCGACCGGACGAGCGCGCGCCGGCTGACCCTCGTGTTCGGCATCGTGGAGGGGCTCGCCCTCGCCGCGTACGCGTTCGCGTCCGACTTCGTCACGGTGCTGATCGTGGCGTGCCTGGTCACCGCGGCGAGCCAGGCCGGATCCGCCACCCGCTCGGCGGTCATCGCCCGCGGCCTGGTCGGCGAGGCCAGGGTCAGCGGGCGGGCCGCCATCCACACCGCCACGAACATCTCGATCGCGGCCGGCTCGGCGATCGCGGCCGTGCCGCTGCTGATCGGTTCGGATGCCGCGTTCCGGATCACGCTCGCGGTGGCCGGGCTGACCGCGGCGCTTGGGTCATTGCCCCTGCTGCGGCTGCCGCAGCGGGTGGACGCGCCCGAGCCCGTCGAGGTCGGTGAGCAGACGGATGCCGCATCCGCTGGCGTTTCGCCCTACCGGGATCGCCGCTACCTGGCGCTCACGGCGCTTTCGGCGTTGTTCGGCCTGCAGTTCGGCCTCGCCGACATCGGGCTGCCGCTCTGGATCGTCGGCAGCACCGACGCGCCCGCCGCGATGGTGTCGGCGCTACTGATCCTGAACACGGGAATCGTGATCGCGTTCCAGATCCCGCTCAGCCGCGGCACGCACGACGTGCGCAAGGCGGGCCGGGCGGTGGCCATTGCCGGCCTGCTGATGGTCGTTGCGTGCGGCGCCTATGCACTGTCGGGTGAGGGGCCGGTCGCGTTCGCGATCGCGCTGCTGGTCGTCGCCATGGTCGGACATTCCTTCGCCGAGGTGCTCTCGACGGCCGGCACCTGGGGTCTCGGCTTCGAGCTCGCGGATGCCGGCCGCGCCGGCGCTTACCAGGGCGTGTTCGCGATGGCGTGGTCGGTCAGCGCGCTGGTCGCCCCGTTTGCGCTCACTGCCGCGGTCAGTAATGGGGTGGGGGGCTGGGCCGCGCTGGCGGTGGTGTTCGCGGCATCCGCGTTCGGCGTGTGGCTGATCGCCCGCCGCGCTGGCAATACGCTGGAGCCGTGACTGACGTTTCTCACTCCCACTGGATCCTCACCCTCGTCTGCGATGACCGACCGGGCATCGTGCACGCCATCAGCGGCGCGGTGGTGACGGCCGGCGGGAACATCACCGAGTCGCAGCAGTTCTCGAGCGACGACACCGGCCGGTTTTTCATGCGCCTGCAGGTCGAATCGGCGGCGAGCCGCGGCGATTTCGAGGCCGCGCTGATCCCGGTCACCGAACGCTACGACATGATCTGGAAGCTCGACGTGGTCGGCCGGCCGCTGCGCACCCTGGTGCTGGTCTCGACCGCCGGTCACTGCCTGAACGACCTGCTCTTCCGGCAGCGCGCGGGACAGCTTGCCGTCGAGATCCCCCTGGTGATGAGCAATCACGCCGAACTGCAGGAGCTGGCGTCGTTCTACGGGGTGCCATTCGAGTCCGCGCCGGTGACGAACGCGGACCAGAAGGCCGCGTTCGAACAGCGCGTGCTCGAGGTCGTGGCCGAGAACGACATCGAACTGGTCGTGCTCGCCCGATACATGCAGATCCTCTCCCCCGAGCTGTGCGCGGCGCTTGAGGGCAAGGCCATCAACATCCACCACTCCTTCCTGCCCGGGTTCAAGGGCGCGAGCCCGTACCGGCAGGCGCACGCCCGCGGGGTGAAGCTGATCGGCGCCACCGCCCACTTCGTCACCAGCGACCTCGACGAGGGGCCGATCATCGAGCAGAACGTGGTGCGCGTCGACCACTCGCGCACCCCGGCGCAGCTGATGGCGATCGGCCAGGACGAGGAGTCCCGCACCCTTACCCAGGCGGTCAAGTGGTTCGCCGAAGACCGCGTGCTGCTCGACGGCGCGCGCACCATCATCTTCCGGTAGCGGCGCGGCGATTCTGCGGTCGCGACGCGGCGGTTTGCCACCCCGGTAGCCCCGCGGTTCGGGAATATGCTGGCGCCATGACCACCCTGATCAGCGGAGCCCGCAAGCTCGACGCCGAGGGCGAGGCATCCGATTTCTGGATGCTCGTCGACGGCGACACGATCGCCGCCACCGGTCAGGGCACCCCACCGGACGCGGCCGAGCGCATCGACGCCGCCGGGCGGTGGCTGGTGCCCGGGTTCATCGACCTGCACGGTCACGGCGGTGGTGGACACGGGTACGACAACGGCCCTGACGAGATGCGGGCCGCGCTTGCCACGCATCGTGCGCACGGCACCACCCGCTCCGTGATCAGCCTGGTCGCCAACCCCGTGCCCGCGGTTCAGGCGAGCCTGCAGAGCATCGCCGAGCTCGCCGCGAGCGACCCGCTCGTGCTCGGCGCGCACCTGGAGGGACCGTTCCTCACCCCGTCGCGGCGAGGCGCGCACAACCCGGAATTCCTGCAGAACCCGAGCGCGGCCGCCGCTGAGCAGCTACTGGAGGCGGGCGACGGCGTCATCCGACAGATCACCATCGCCCCCGAACTGCCCGGCGCGCTCGACGTGATCGACCAGTTCGTGGCCGCCGGCGTCACCGTGGCCGTCGGGCACACCGAAGCCACCGCCGCTCAGGCCAGCGCGGCATTCGACCGTGGTGCCCGCCTGCTCACCCACGCGTTCAACGCGATGCCGGGCATCCACCATCGCGCCCCCGGCCCGGTGGTCGCCGCCTTCGCCGACGACCGGGTGGTGCTCGAGCTGATTTTGGACGGGCTGCATGTGCATCCGGATGTCGCCTCGATGGCGTTCACGTCGGCGCCGGGCCGCATCGCCCTCGTCACCGACGCGATGGCCGCCGCAGGCGCCGAAGACGGGCACTACCGGCTCGGATCACTTAACGTCACCGTTCGCGACGGGCTCGCTGTGCTCTCGGGAACCGACACCCTCGCCGGATCGACGGTCACCCAGGACGGCGCCCTGCGGGTGGCGCTCGGTCGGGTTGGAGTCGAACCGCGTGCCGCGGTCGAAGCCCTCACTCTCACCCCGGCCCGTGTTCTCGGCCTTGAGCAGCGGTTCGGGCTGCTCTCTCCGGGTTTCGCGGCGGACGCCGTGCTGCTCGACACCGCCTGGCAGGTGCAGCAAGTCTGGGCGGCAGGCTCCCCGGTCGTCACGCAGCAAAACCAGCCCGCCGCTTCATAACTGATATATAGCTGATTCGCAGGGTTCTGCCCCAAGCTTTACTCACCGATTAAGTCGCGCCACGCGTGCAGACCTGGAGGCAGACTTCCGTGACTCGAGTCCCCCACACCGTTGCCGCATTGGCGGGCCTGTCCCTGATCGGCACGCTTGCCGGCTGTTCGGGACCCAACCAGGGCGCGAGCGACGCCGAGCCGACGCAGGATTACACGGACGGCGAGTACTCGGCCACCGGCGCATACGTGTCACCGAACGGTGAGGAGACGATCGACGTCGAGGTGACGCTCGCCGACAACATCGTCACCGATCTCGTCGTGACCTCACACCCGACCAACCCGAACACCAAGATGTTCCAGGGCCAGTTCGTGGACGGCATCGCCGGGCAGGTGGTCGGCAAGAACATTGACGAGCTGGATGTCAGCAAGGTGGCCGGCTCCAGCCTCACCAGCGGCGGCTTCAACGACGCGATCGAGCAGATCAAGGCCGATGCCGCCGCATAGCCTCACCTTCGAGGCCATCGGCACGCACTGGCAGATCGACACCGCCGAGCCGCTCCCCGCGGCACTGGTCACCGCACTGAACACCCGCATCGATCGGTTCGACCGGGACTGGTCGCGCTTTCGCGCCGACTCGCTGGTTGCGCGAATCTCCGCGGAACCGGGCAGATGGACCCTGCCCGATGACGCCGGGCTGCTGTTCGAGCTGTACCGGGCGCTGTATGAGGCGACCGATGGCGCGGTCTCCCCGCTCATCGGACGATCGCTCGAACACCTCGGCTACGACCAGGCCTACAGCCTGCGCCCGGCCGGCCGCGGCATCCCGGCGCCCCACTGGTCCGACGCCATCGCCTGGGACGGCACTCACCTGACCACGCTGCGGCCGGTGACGCTCGACATCGGCGCCGCCGGCAAGGGCTACCTGGTGGACATCGTCAGCGGGATGCTGCGCTCCGCCGGCTTCCGGGATCATGTGATCGACGCCAGCGGGGATCTGCGGCACCGCGGCGCAGGCTCGATCCGCGTCGCGCTCGAGCACCCCCTCGACCCGACCAAGGCGATCGGCGTGGTCACCCTGGCCGGCCGCGCCCTGTGCGCGTCGGCCTCGAACCGGCGGGCCTGGGGCGACGGGTTACACCACATCCTCGACGCGACAACGGGACAGCCGACCCGGTCGGTGATCGCCACCTGGGTGGTCGCCGATGATGCCCTGATCGCCGATGGCCTCGCCACGGCGTTATTCTTCCGAGACGCTGACCGGTTTCGTGAGTTCGACTTCGAGCATGCGCGCCTGTTTGCCGACGGGCGGGTCGAGTTCTCGCCGGGACTGACAGAGGAGGTGTTCGTGTGACCAGCAGAAGAGGTGTCCGCCTGGACGGTACCGGGATCCGCGCCTGGCTCGACCGGCAGACCGGCCGGCTGACCATGTACGTGCTGATCACCCTCGTGCTCAGTGTGCTCGTGGTGGTGGCGATCGTGCTCGCCTTGCTCGGCCTGGTCGGGTTCGACCCCGTGGCGATGCTCGCCAGCGTTCTCGTCTGCCTCGCGACCACCCTGGCATCCGGATGGCTGATCGCCAGGCTGTTCCGCACCCGTGCGCACCTGCTGTCGTCGGTGATCACCGCGCTTCTGCTGTTCTTCCTGTTCTTCCCCTCCACCTCGCTCAGCCAGCTGGGCTCGATCGCGCTTGCCTGCGTGGTGGCGAGCGCCTCCAAGTTCGTGCTGGCCTGGCGTGGCCGGCACCTCTTCAACCCGGCCGCGATCGGCGCCCTGGTGGTGACGCTCACCCAGCTGAACGCCAGCGCCTGGTGGGCGGCAACGCCCGCGCTGCTTCCGTTCACCGCGATCGGCGCGTTCCTCGTGCTCTGGCGCACCCGCAAGCTCACCGTCGGCCTCGTGTTCATCGTGGTGTGCGTCTCGGTGATCGTCGGCCGGCTCGTCACCTTCGGCCTCGACCCGCTCGCCGCGCTGAGCAGCGCGTTCACCTCGTTCCCGGTGATCTTCCTGGCCGGATTCATGCTGAGCGAACCGCTCACGCTGCCGCCACGACGCTGGCAGCAGCTGCTGGTCGCGGTGGTCACCGCGCTGCTGTTCGCAATTCCGTTCCAGCTGGGGCCGGTCTACTCGACCCCGGAATTGGCGCTCGTGATCGGCAACCTGGTCGGGTTCTTCTTCGGCCAGCGCCGTGGCCTCGCTCTCGAGTACGTCGGCCGGCACCAGCTGACGCCCACCGCGTGGGAGTTCTCGTTCAGGCCGCGGCATCCGGCCCGCTTCCAGCCCGGCCAGCACGTCGAGCTCACCCTGCCGCATCGCGCCGACCTGCGCGGCTCCCGTCGGCTGTTCAGCATCACCTCGGCGACCGCCGACCAGATCACCGTGGGCGTGCGCATCTCCCAGCCGTCGAGCAGCTTCAAGCTCGCGCTGCTCGATCTCACCCCCGGCGAAGCGCTGCGCGCCACCTCGATCGGCGGCGACTTCATCCTGCAGAGCGACCCGTCCCAGAAGCTGTTGTTGCTGGCGGGCGGCATCGGCATCACCCCGTTCGTCGGGCAGCTGGCAGCCCGCACCGACCGAGACGTGGTGCTGGTCTACTCGGTGTCCTCGCCTGACGAACTGGCGTACGTGCCCACGCTGGCGGCATCCGGAGCCCGCGTCCTGGTGCTGGCGCCCTCGAAGTTCGCGGCACTGCCGAACGGCTGGGAGTATCTCGGGTCCGGCTACCTCACCGCCGAACGGCTGCTTGCGGCGGTGCCGGATGCCGCGGACCGGGCCGCGTTCATCTCAGGGTCTCCCTCCTTTGTTGACAGCGTCCGCCGCGAGGTTCGCGCGGCCGGCACTCGGCGGCTGCGCACCGACCTGTTCTCCGGGTACTGATGATCGAGCCATTCCACCTCATTGTCGGCGCCGGACCCGTGGGGACCGCGCTCGCCCTGCGGCTGGCCGCTGCCGATGAGCGCGTGCGCGTCGTGACACGCTCGGGCCGGGCGCCGAACCATCGACTCGTCGAGAGGCTCGCGCTCGATGCGAGCGATCCCGGCCGCCTGGCCGAGGCGGCACGCGGGGCGACCGTCGTCTACAACTGCGCGAACCCGGGCTCCTACCCGCAGTGGGAACGGGCCTGGCCGCCGCTGGCGGCGTCGATCCTGCACGCCGCGGAGACCTCCGGTGCCGTTCTCGCCACGATGGGCAATCTCTACGGCTACGGCCCAGTGGACGGGCCGATGCGGCACGACACTCCCCTGCGGCCGTCCGACCACAAGGGCGCGCTGCGCGCCCGCATGTGGCACGACGCACTTGCCGCGCACGAGGCGGGCCGCGTGCGCGTCACCGAGGCGCGCGCCTCCGACTACCTCGGGCCGACCGCACAGGCCTCGAGCGGATTGCTGGCGCGGTACGCCGAGGCGACCCTCGCCGGTCACCCGGCGACGGTGTTCGGCGACCCCGACGCGCCGCACACCTGGACGGCCGTGGACGACATCGCCGTGACCCTCGAGATTCTCGGCCGGGAGGAGCGGGCGTGGGGGTCGGCCTGGCTGGTCCCGTCCAATCCTCCGGTGAGCGTTCGCGAGGTGCTCCGCGAGCTCGGTGGGCGCGCAGGCACCGGCGAGCCTCGATTGCGCCGGATGCCGCGCTGGGTGCTCGCCGCGAGCGGCGTCGTCGTGCCGCTGCTGCGGGAGGTCACGGGCGTGCTGTACCAGTTCGAGCGGCCGTTCCTCGTGGACGCGACCGAGACCACCGACACGTTCGGCATCACGCCGACCGACTGGGATGCGCTCCTGGACGCCACGGCACAGGCGTGGCGCGAGCGCGTCGCGCACTGAGCGTTGATCGCCCCCGCCCGGCTCCGTCGCCCCCGCCGAAATGACGCGAATTTTCAGCGATTTTGAAGGAAACACTCCTTAGCACTCGCTGGCATCGAGTGCTAACATTTTCGTAGTTGAGTCACCTCGGCTCAACTTTCGACGTGAAGGAGTTGACTGATAAATGGCCATGTACTTTGACCCGTTCCGTGAGCTGGACCGCGTCGCCGGAAACCTGCTTGACCGCAGCCCGCGCGTGATGCCCATGGATCTTTACCGTGAAGGCGACCACTACGTGCTCACCGCTGACCTTCCGGGCGTCGACCCGGGCTCCGTCGACGTGGACGTTGACGGCCAGCTGCTGACGATCCGGGCCGAGCGCACGGTGCGCAGCGAAGAAGGCGTGAAGTGGATCACCCGCGAGCGGATGGGCGGTTCGTTCCTGCGCCAGCTCACCCTCGGTGACGGCATCGACCGCGAGAAGATCAGCGCGCACTATGACAACGGCGTGCTGAGCGTCATGATCCCGGTCAGCGAGAAGTCGAAGCCCCGCAAGGTCGAGGTGATGCAGGCGAACAAGCCTGCGCAGTCGGAGATCACGGTCGAGTAATCGATCGATCCGCGAGCGGGGGCCGGAGCCGGGAGGCTTCGGCCCCCGCCTTGTCTCTCCCACGGTGACGTCGACGACCGCCCCGCACGGCGCGCAGGGCGTTCAGAATGGTGACCAGGTCGACCACCTCCTGCAGCCCGGCTCCGACGATGGCCGGTATCACCCCGAAGGCGGCGATGACCATGAGCACGACGCTGAAGACGATGCCCAGCCAGATGCTCTGCAGGGCGATCGCGATGGTGCGCGTGCCAATCTCGACGGCGGTCGCCACGCGGGTGAGGTTGTCGATCAGGATGACGACGTCTGCAGATTCGCTGGCCGCGGTCGAGCCCTTTGCTCCCATCGCGACGCCGACGTCGGCAACCGCGAGCACCGGAGCGTCATTCACGCCGTCGCCGACCATCACCACCGGTCGCGGCTGTGCTTCCCGCACGATGTCGACCTTGTCTTCGGGGAGGCACTCGAAAGAGACATCCGTGATTCCGATTTGCGCGGCGATGTGGCGTGCGGTGGGCTCCACGTCGCCCGTCAGCATGAGCGTCCGCGTCACGCCGAGCCTGGCCAGCCGAGCCAAGGTCGCTGGCGCCTCCTCACGCAGTTCATCGCGGAGTACGACCGCGCCCGCATAGCTGCCCGCCACCGCGACGTACACCGCCATCTCGCCGCTGGCCAGGGCGAGCGGCTCGAACGAGTCGACCCGTGAGGCAATCAACGCCGGCTTGCCGACCGCGACGGCGACTCCGTCGATGCTGGCTTCCACGCCGTTTGTCGCGATCTCCCGGGCGGATGTCGCAGGCTTGAGCTCGAGCCCGCGATCCCGCGCCGTTCGCTGCAGCGACGCCGCCAGCACGTGCGACGAGTACTGCTCGGCCGACGCGATGGTGGCGAGCAGCTCATCCTCGGTCAGCCCGGTGCGCGGTTCGATGCGCACCACGTCGGGCGTGCCGTGTGTCAGGGTGCCCGTCTTGTCGAACGCGACGGTGCGCACTCGTGCGAGCTTCTCGAGCGTGCCGGCGTTCTTGATCACCACACCCGCCTTCGCGGAGCGGCTCATCCCGGCCATGAACGCCACCGGTGCCGCGATCAGCAACGGGCACGGAGTCGCCACGACGAGCACCTCCGCAAAGCGCACCGGGTCGCCTGAGACCCACCAGGCCACTCCGGCAATGGCGTAGGCGACGAGGGTGAACGGCAGCGCGTACCGGTCGGCGAGGCGCACGATCGGCGCCTTGCTGGCGGAGGCCTCCTTCACGAGCTCGACAATCCGCTGGTACTGGCTGTCGGCGGCCCGGCTTGACGCGCGGATGTACACCGCGTTCGGGCCGTTCACCGATCCGCTCAGCAACAGGTCACCCCGCTGCTTCTCATCGGGAAGGCTCTCCCCGGTCAATGACGATTCGTCCATCGTCGCCTCGTCGCTCTGCAGTTCGCCGTCGACCGGCACGATCTCGGACGGCCTGATGAGCAGCACGTCGCCAGGGACAACGTCACCGGCCGCGACATCCTCGGTTTCCGTGTCGCCGGTCACCCGGTGAGCGAGCTGGGGCACTCGTGACAGCAGGGCGTTCAGTTCGCGTTTGGCCCGGTTCGCGGCGTAATCCTCCAGCGCTTCCCCGCCGGACAGCATGAGCACGATCACCAGACTTGCCCAGTACTCGCCGACCGCCACCGTCGCCAGGATCGCGGTCACCGCGAGGATGTCGAGCCCGATCTCGCCACGAGCAAGCGAGCGGACCATGCCGACGGCCTGCTGTAGCGCGATGGAGAGCGTGAAAACGCTCACGATCCAGGGAACGGATGCCGCGGCATCCGTCATCGACAGCACCAGGCCGACAGCGCCCACAACGACGGTCAGCGCGACGATCGGGTAGCGGCGCAGCGGTGTGCTGGCGAAGGCCATGCTCCATTCAACCGCCGCGACATCCGTCCTCGCAGCACAATACGACTCGGGGCCCCCGCTGATGCGGGGGGGCCGCGGGGTTTTTGTGTGGTGTGGGGGG
>JBEVDR010000133.1:0-3993 GCA_040513215.1 Microbacteriaceae bacterium
CGAGCTGGGTGAGCACCTCGCGCTGTTCGACGTAGAGCGGCTGCCGACTGTCGTGCTCCATCACGAATGCCGCGACGATGCCCTTCAGCGCGGCGATCTCGGCCTCGATCTCGCGCGGCACCACGACACTGGCGCCGAACCGGATCAGGCTGCCGGAGGGGTGTGCCTCGCGGGTGGCGCGGGTGGCCTCGCCGGCGAAGCGTCCGATCAGCTGGCTGGTGAGGTTCTTCAGCTGGCCGAGCGCACGACGTCCGCCGTCCCACTCGCGGATCCAGACCGAAAGGCCATCGAGCCGGTCGAAGGCGGCGCCGAGTTCGTCGGTGCTGAACTGGCCGCCGACCCAGGCGGATGCCGAGTCGATGAGCGCGTCGTGGTCGGTGCGGGAGCCGAGAGAGTAAACGTCGATGTACCCGCCGACCACCGCATCCTCGAAGTCGTGCACCGAGTACGCGATGTCGTCGGACAGGTCCATCACCTGCGCTTCGATGCAGCGTTGCCGCTCGGGAGCGCCGGCGCGCAGCCATTCGAAGGCGGCCACGTCGTCGTCGTAGAAGCCGAACTTGCTGCGCCCGCTCGGGTCGGGAACGCCTTGCCGCGCCGGCCACGGGTACTTGCAGCTGGCGTCGAGGCTGGCCCGGGTGAGGTTCAGACCGTAGCTTGCGCCGTCGTCGCCGAACACCTTCGGCTCGAGCCGAGTGAGCAGGCGCAGGGTCTGCGCGTTGCCCTCGAACCCGCCGATGTCGGCTGCCCAGTCGTTGAGTGCCTTCTCGCCGTTGTGCCCGAACGGCGGGTGGCCGAGGTCGTGGGCGAGGCACGCGGTGTCGACGACATCCGGGTCAAGGCCAAGACTGGCGCCCAGCTCCCGGCCGACCTGCGCCACCTCGAGGGAGTGGGTCAGCCGATTGCGGGCGAAGTCAACGCCGGCGATCGGGCTGAGCACCTGGGTCTTGGCGGCGAGCCGGCGCAGCGCACTGGAGTGCAGCACCCGGGCGCGGTCGCGCGCGAAGTCGCTGCGGCGGGAGTAGTGCTCTTCTGGCAACCAGCGGTCGGTGTCGGCCGGGCCGTAGCCCTCGGCCACGCCGTCAGCCACCGCTGGTGCTCAATTCCGCTTCGCTGAGCTCGGCGCGGTGGGTCTCCTGCAGTTCGCGGCTGTCCAGCCACTTGTCTGGCAATGCCGGCTTCTTTGGGGTGCCGGCGCGTCCGCGCTGTCCCTCGGCGGCCTCGCCGGGGTAGGGAGACGTCCAGTCCAGGGTGCCGAGCAGGTCGTCGAGCTGGGCGAGGGATTCCACCGTGGCGAGGCGCGCGCGCAGGTCGCCGCCGACCGAGTAGCCCTTGAAGTACCAGGCGACGTGCTTGCGGATGTCGCGGCAGCCGCGCGCTTCGTCGTCGAAGAACTCGACCAGCAGTTCCGCGTGCCGTTTGAAGGCCTGGGCGACTTCGCCGAGGCTGGGTTCGATTCGCGCCGGTGCTGAGCCGTCAGCATCCGTGCCGCGGAATGCGGCGGCGAGGTCGCCGAACAGCCAGGGCCGGCCGAGGCAGCCGCGACCGACGACGACGCCGTCTGCCCCGGTTTCGCGAACCATCCGGATCGCGTCATCCGCACTCCAGATGTCGCCGTTGCCGAGGATCGGCGTGCCGGTGATGGTGTTCTTCAGCGTTTCGATGGCCGCCCAGTCGGCGGTGCCGGAGTAGAACTCCGCCGCGGTGCGGGCGTGCAGCGCGATCGCCGAGACGCCGGCGCCCTCGGCGGCCTTCGCCGCTTCGAGGTAGGTGAGGTGGTCGGCGTCGATGCCCTTGCGCATCTTGATGGTGAGCGGGATGTCGCCGGCCGCCTTGACCGCGCCTTCCACGATCTCGCGGAACAGTCCGAGCTTCCAGGGCAGCGCCGCTCCCCCGCCCTTGCGGGTGACCTTGGGCACGGGGCATCCGAAGTTCAGATCGATGTGGTCGGCCCGGTCTTCCGCGACCAGCATGGTGACCGCATCCGCCACCGTCTTCGGGTCGACTCCATACAGCTGGATGCTGCGCAGCGTCTCGGACTCGTGGTGCTTGATCAGCCGCATGCTCTCCGGGGTGCGCTCGACCAGGGCACGGCTGGTGATCATCTCACTGACATAGAGGCCGGCACCGTATTCGCGGCAGAGCCGGCGGAACGCGGTGTTGGTGATGCCGGCCATCGGCGCGAGCACGACCGGCACATCGAGCGCGATCGGCCCGATGCTGAGCTGGGGAGACGGTGCAGTGAGAGAAGGCATCACCTTCCATTCTCCCAGACTGCACCGCCTGCTGCGTCAGCGGGCGCTGAGGCTGGGGATGGATACTGAGATCATGACTGGACGCGACAGAGTAGAGGCGGATGCCGCCGCCAAGGGCTTGGCCATCGAGATCGTCGAGCGGCCCCACGTGCGCTCCCTCGAGGAAGCCGCTGCCGCACTCGGGATCGAGCCCGCCGATATCGTGAAGACCCTCGTGGTGAAACGGCAGGACGGCAACTACCTGTTCGCGCTCATCCCCGGCGACAAGCAGATCGGCTGGGCCAAGCTGCGCGGCGTGGTCGGGGTCAACAGGCTGAAGCTGCCGGAAGCCGACGCCGCCCTCGAGGCGACCGGGTATGAGCGCGGCACGATTACCCCGTTCGGCTCGACGACGGCGTGGCCGGTGTACGCCGACGAGTCGATCGTGGGCCGTCGGGTGTCGATGGGCGCCGGCGACCACGGTCACAGCCTGTTCGTGGACGCCGACGCCCTGATCGCCGCGTTCGAGGCGACGGTGGCCGATATCGCCGACTAGGCGACCTAGCCGACGCAGTCGACGTTGCTCATGCCCGCTGCCGCGGCCGTGGCGGAGTTGGTGCACTCCAGCACGTTCTCGTTCGCCGGTGTTAGGGCGAAGCCGACGCCCGGCCCGTTCACGGTGGCGGTGTTGCCGCGGAAGGTGTTGCGGTCGCCCCAGCCGTCGAGGATCTCGTGCGTCTGGAAGCCGTCCTGCGGCGAGTTCACCCCGGTGTTGGCCTCGATCAACCAGTCGTTTCCCTTGACATCGATCCAGGAGTCGGCGCCGGTGATGCTCGCGCCATCGAAGGAGTTGCCGGCCACCGTGCCGCCGCTGGTGCCCTCTTTGATGTCGATGGCTTCCGAGCTGGTGTCGCTGATGATGTTGCCGACGATCAGGTTGCGGTCACTGCGGTCGGGTTCGCACTGGCTGATGTCGCACCAGTTGCTCTCCGCCGTGCCGACGTAGATGCCCTCGCCGAACTTCTCGCGCCGCAGCCCGGTGGTGGAGATGGTGTTGCCGCTGACGGTGGAGTCGGTGCTGAATCGTCGCAGGTGGATCGCCTCATCGCCGATGCCGGTGACGGTCAGGCCGTGGATGACCGACCCGACGGTGCCGTCGGCCATCACGCCCTTCTGGCCGTTCTGCACGGTGAAGCCGACGAGGTTCCAGTGCTGGGCGCCGTCGAGGTGCATCACGTAGCCCTCCTTGATTCCGCCCGCGTCCAGGATCGCTGCCGCGGTGCCGCACAGCCAGATGGGCGCCTCTGCGGTTCCGGATGTCGCGGCGACGAAGTTGCCCTGGTAGACGCCGTCGGAGAGTTCAATCACGGCACCCGGCTGTGCCGCGGCGAGGGCATCGTGCAGCTGTACGGCGGTGGACACGGTGACTGTCGCTGTCGGGCATTCGATGTCCTCTGCCTCAGCGGTGCCGCCTTCGGTTGGTGCGGTCGGGGTCGCGGTGGCCGGCGCGGACGGGGTCTCCGTGGGCTGCGCCTGCTGAGGCTCGTCGGAGCGGGTGGTGAGCGTCAGGGCCAGGGCGACCGCGAGGACGATAACGACCGCCCCGGCGATGCCGATGAACCACCACCGTCGGTTCGGAGTCATACTCGGGGCCTCGTTTCGATCGGCTCGTCGGTGGCGGCCCTGCCGAGCTCGCTGCGCTCCACCACGCCCCCGGTGAAGCTGCTGAGCGGCCGGTGCGACTCGTAGGGATGCCGAA
>JBEVDR010000134.1:0-12732 GCA_040513215.1 Microbacteriaceae bacterium
CCTCGAGGGACCTTTTTCACGAAAAGAAGCCCTGAGAACCTATCGTTCATCAGGGCTTTTGGTGGATCTGAGGGGACTCGAACCCCTGACCCCCTGCATGCCATGCAGGTGCGCTACCAGCTGCGCCACAGACCCTTTCGGTGCTGCCCCCGTAGAAGCAACTCATCTAGATTACTACATCCCAGAGGCACTCATGACCACCAGACGACGGATGCCCCGAGCCTGCGTGGCTCGGGGCATCCGTCGTCTGGTGACGGGCGAGGTGCTACTTGGTGACCGGGATCATCTGGTCGCCGTAGGTCTCCTCCATGTACGCCTGCGTCTCGTCAGAGAGCAGCAGCTCGTACAGCTTCTGCACGCGCGGGTCGTCCTCAAGCTCAGCGGTGGTGGCGAGCACGTTGAAGTACTTGCTGCCCTGGCCCTCGACCAGGATGGCGTCCTCGAGCTTCAGGCCGGCCGGCAGCGCGAACGAGATCGTGACGAACGCGGCGTCCACGTCGGGCAGCACGCCCGGCAGCGACGCGTTCTCGGCCTCGACGAACTCGAAGTCGTGCGGGTTGTCGGTGATGTCTGCGAGCACCGTGGGGTTCTCGGTGGTCTCAATCAGGCCTTCGGCCGCCAGCATCTCGAGCGCACGGCCCTCGTTGGTCGGGTCATCCGGAATCGCGATCTTCGCACCGTCTTCGAGCTCGTCGATCGAGGTGACCTTGTCGCTGTAGAACGCGGCGACCGGCAGATAGACCTCGCCGACGCTGACCAGGTCGGTGCCGGATGCCTCGTTGTAGGTCTTCAGGAACGTCGAGTTCTGAAACAGGTTGGCGTCGATCGAGCCCTCAGCCAGCGCCGTGTTCGGCGTGTTGAAGTCGGTGAACTCGGTCCACTCGATGTCGAGCCCAGCATCGGCGGCAGCGTTCTCGTCGAGCCAGGTGAGCAGCTCACCGGCGGGAACTGCGAGGGCGCCGACATTGATCGTGCCTAGGCTTCCATCGGTGGGTGCCTCGGGCTCGGCCGACGCGCAGGAGGCCAGTGAAACGGTGAGCGCTGCGGCAACAACGGCACCAGCAAGGCGCTTGCTGCGAACAGTGAACTGCATGATTGCTTCTTTCATATGGGGGAAGGGTGGACCGCGCCCGTGATGCTGACTTGGGGTGCGGGTGGTGGGGCGGCAGCGCCGCCCCGATCACGCGGGGACGTCAGCGGCTATCTTGTCTCGGACTGTCGTCGCAGAGGCACTGCCCCGGTGAGCCACCCGCCGGGCAAGCCGCGCTGCTATGCCCTGCAAAACCATGACGATCACGAAGATGATGATGATCACCGTGATCATGTGGATGACGCTGTACCGCTGGTAGCCGTAGCGGAGCGCCACCGAGCCCAGGCCGCCGCCGGCGACGACCCCCACCATCGCGGAGAAGTTGATGATCGAGGTGACCGTGGTGGCGAGGCCGAGAATCATCGGCGACAGCGCCTCTGGCACGAGGACCTTACTGATGATCTGCCAACGCGTGGCGCCGAGCGACTCTGCCGCCTCCACGAGGCCTGCGTCGACCTCCTTGATCGCGATCTCCACCATGCGGGCAAAGAACGGAATGGCGACCGCCGACAGCGGCACAATCGCGGCCGTGCTGCCGATCGAGGTGCCCACCACCAGTCTGGTGAACGGAATCAACGCCACCATGAGGATCACGAACGGCACGCTGCGGCCGAGGTTCACCACGAATTCGAGCACGCGGTTCAGGATCCGGCCTGCGGTGCCGGATCCGAACGGCTTCTCCAGGATTCCGCCGGTTTCGGTGGTGACCAGCACCACACCGAGCGGGAGGCCGATGAGCACGGTGAACAACAGGGCGAAGAACACCATGTACAGCGTTTCGCCGGTGGCGATGAGGAGGACTTCGAACAGTTCCGCCCAGAACCCGGGAGCGTTCGGATCGATCATGCGGCACCTCCGGAAACCTCGACGAGCAGACCCTGACTGCGCAGATCCTCGATTGCCGCCGCGTTCGCCTGGGCTGATCCAGGTAGTTCGAGCCGGGTACGCCCGGCCTGGTTGCCGCCGATGGTTTCGATCGCGGCGCCGAGGATGCTGATGTCGAGCCCGTAGGTGCGGGCAAGCTGCGAGATCACCGGCCGGTCGGCGGATCCGCCGCTGAAGGTGATGTCAATGATGGTGTTGCCGTCGTGCGGCGGGATCTGCCCCAGCGGGAACAGGTCACGGGCCAGACGTGAGCCGGGTGTGGAGATGAGTGAGACGATCTTGCCCTGCTCGAGGACTCGGCCGCCCTCGAGCATGGCCGCCGAGTCACAGATGCTCTTCACGACATCCATCTCGTGAGTGATCAGCAGCACCGTCAGGTTCAGTTCACGGTTGAGCTGCTTGACCAACTCGAGGATTGACCGTGTCGTCTCCGGGTCCAGCGCGGATGTCGCTTCGTCAGAGAGCAACACACGCGGGTTGCCGGCGAGGGCGCGGGCGATGCCCACACGCTGCTTCTGTCCTCCGGAGAGCTCGGCGGGGTAGGACGCGGCCTTCGCCGCGAGTCCGACGAGGTCGAGGATCTCGAGGGACCGCCGGCGTCGCTCGGCAGTGGGCACGCCGGTGATCTCCAGGCCGAGCTCGACGTTGCCGAGCACGGTACGGCCGCTCAGCAGGTTGAAGTGCTGGAAGACCATGCCGATGTTGCGGCGCGCCAGTCGCAGCTGGCCGCTGTCGAGCGCGGTGAGTTCCTGTCCGTCCACCGTGACCGTGCCGCTGTCGGGGCGCTCCAGCAGGTTGATCAGGCGCACCAGAGTGCTCTTGCCCGCGCCGCTCTGGCCGATGACGCCGAAGATCTCGCCCTCTGCCACCTCCAGGCTGACGTCGCTGAGCGCGGCGACCGCGGAGTCGCCGGACCCGTAGGTCTTGGAAACGTGGCTGACGGAGATCACAGGCGGAGACTTCTTACGGTGGTGTGCAGAGTCGGGCAGTGCTGACGGTCAGGACTCGGTGGTGCCGTGCACCGGCAGTTCCAGCGGGACGACGGGGCAGTCCTTCCACAGGCGTTCGAGGCCGTAGTACAAGCGGTCCTCCTCGTGGAAGACGTGCACGACGATGTCGCCGAAGTCGAGCAGCACCCAGCGGCCCTCACTGCGACCCTCGCGCCGCAGGGGCTTTGCACCGGCTTCAATCATCTTGTCTTCGATTTCACCGGCAATGGCGAGCACGTTGCGCTCGTTACGACCGGTGACGAGCAGGAAGGCGTCGGTGAGCGGCAGCGGGCCGCTCACGTCGAGGGCGACGAGGTCTTCGCCCTGCTTGCTGTCGGCGGCCGCTGCCGCGACCTGGAGTAGTTCGAGCGCGCGTGCAGATGCAGTCACGGGGTCCTTAGGGGAGAGTTCGGGAAAAAGAGGTCATGACGGAAACCGCCTAGAAGATGCCACTGACAAAGCCCACGATGACGAGGCCCATCACGACAACGGCCATGGCGGATGCGGTGACAGCCAGCACGCCAAGCATCTTGTTGCCGCCGTTCGGCCGTTTGGTCTGGATCATGCCGCGCGTAGCGGTGTGCGTGCTGATGGCGTGGCTGGCACGAACCGGAACGGAATCGGTGGTGCCGATCTCGTGGTCCTCGGCGTCGATCAGGCGGTCGATCTCGATGCCGTCGAGCACCGGCCGGTGGCCGGCGATGGCGCCATAGCCCCGGCTGAGGTCCATGCTGCCGGTGATCAGGATCTCACCGGTGCCGTCGAGCATGCGTGGCAGGTCGGCGTGGGTCGGCACGGTCGGCATGACGAGGGCGTTGGCTGTGTGGTTCGAGCCGCCGCCATCGTGGATGATCTGGTCGAACAGTTCGGCGGCGGTCGGCGTCGGCACGGCCGGGGTGACACGGGTCGGCGCTGCGGATGCCGGGACGCGCGAGATGGGTTCGGCGAGGGCGGCGGTCGGTGCCACAGGCTCCGGCCGTTGGGCTGCCGGGGCCGGGCTGGGCACCACGGTTGGCGCAACCGCCTGGGCCGGGATCAGTACCCGCGGCGCTGCCTGCACTACCGGGGCGGGGTCAGCAGGGGCGGTCGCTGCTGCGGGCGCAGCCGAAGCGGCCCGCGCAGCAGGAGCGGGCGCGGCAGGAACTACCGGGGCGGCAGGCGTTGCCGGGGCAGCAGGCGCGGCCGCTGCCGGAGCAGGCCGAGACGGCGTCGGGCGCGCAGGCGTCTCGGGCACGACGGTTTCCGGGATGCGTGAGATCGGCACAGCGCCGAGAGTGTGCGGGGCAGGCTGTTCCGGTTCGATGAGGGCAGGCGCGGGGCGGCTTGCAGCCTCCTCGGCGGCTCGACGGGCGCGAAGCTCGCGTCGGGTCAGTCCCGCCTCTGCCGGATTGGCGGCTGGCGCGGACTCGGCAACGGCCGAGTCGGGCTGGACCCTGCGGAGCCCGGGAACCGCGGCCACCACTGGTGCATCGGCCTGGGTGTGGTGAGAAGGCGGGCTGCCCTCGGTGTGGGATGTCGCGGTCGGGAGCACAGCAGTGGACCGGGCGGCCTCGGGGCTGAACTCGCGAGCGCGGTAGCCAGGCTGCTGAATGGTGCTCGTCACGTGCGAGACGGGCGCGGGTAGTCCGGCGGGGCCGGCGTGGTCGCGTCGCTCGTCGGGTTCGGTGTGGTTGGAGGTATGCTCGCCCGATTCCCGGGTCTCATGCTGCGGTGCGTTCATTCGTTCGCTCTCCCGCGCGGCGCGTCTGCTGTGCGGAGGTCGATCCTGATACACCGTCACCTGTTAGTTACTCCGATAAAGATGGTGCTTCGAGATGTATTGAACTACACCGTCGGGCACCAAATACCACACTGGAAATCCCCGATTCACACGGTTCCGGCAGTCAGTGGACGAAATGGCCAGCGCAGGAACCTCCAGAGAGCTTACGCCTTGCTCGGGTAAACCGCTAATGCTGAGCTGGTGACCCGGGCGGGATACCGCCACGAAGTGGGCGAGCTCCCACAGCTCGGCCATGTCTTTCCACTCGAAGATCTGCGCGATGGCGTCGGCTCCGGAGATGAAGAATAGCTCGGCATCCGGTCGCTCCGCTCGCAAATCGCGCAGCGTGTCGATCGTGAACGTGGGGCCTTCGCGCTCCAGGTCGACACGGCTGACCGTGAACCGCGGGTTCGCGGCCGTGGCGATCACGGTCATCAGGTAGCGGTGCTCCCCCGAGGTGGTCTCAGTCTTCATCCACGGTTGGCCGGTGGGCACGAAGATGACCTCGTCCAGATCGAACTGCTGCTGTACCTCACTGGCGGCCACGAGGTGGCCATGATGGATCGGATCAAAGGTGCCACCCATGACGCCGATGCGCGGCCGTCGCGTGACGGTCTCAACCATCAAGGGAGCCTAGTGGTGGCCGGCCTGGGAACCACGCCTCGCTGCTTTGGAGCTGTGGCGGTTGGCCACGTCACGGTAGCTGAAGGTGACCATCGCAAGCACGATGAACAGCAGCGCCATTCCGCCGGCGATGACGGGTGCCGGGGCGATCAGAGGCGCGAGTTCATGGCCCTCGGAAGCGGTCACGAGAGTAGCAAGCAGCGACATGGGTGAATCTCCGTTCAAGTCTTTCTCGAGTCTAGCCGCGAACCTGGCCGGATCCGCGCACGACCCACTTGGTGCTGGTCAACTCGCCAAGCCCCATCGGGCCCCGCGCGTGCAGTTTCTGGGTCGAGATGCCGACCTCCGCTCCGAAACCGAACTCGCCGCCGTCGGTGAATCGGGTCGAGGCATTCACCATGACCACGGCGGAGTCGATCTCGGAGAGGAACCGTTCACTGTTGGCCAGGTCGTTGGTGATGATCGACTCGGTGTGACCGGTTGAATAGCGGCGGATGTGCTCGATCGCCTCGTCGAGGGACTCCACGACCTTGACCGAGACATCTAACGACATGTACTCGGTCGACCAGTCCTCGTCCGTGGCGGCCACCGCGTCGGGGAAGAGCCGGAGCGTGGCGTCGTCGCCGTGCACGGTCACCGCGGAGTCGCGGAGCGCCTGCAGCACGTCCGGGAGCAGCCGTTCTGCCGCTCCGGCGTGCATCAGCACCGTCTCAACGGCGTTGCACACGCTCGGCCGCTGCACCTTCGCGTTGCGGACGATGTCGACCGCCCAGTCCTTGTTCGCGCTTTCGTCGATGAAGATGTGCACGACCCCTGCGCCGGTTTCGATGACGGGCACCTTCGATTCGCGCACCACCGTGTCGATCAGGTTGGCGCTGCCGCGCGGGATGAGCACGTCGACGTAGCCGCGGGCCTGCATCAGCTGGGTGGCGCCGTCGCGGCCGAACTCATCGATGGTCTGCACGGCCTCTGCGGGCATGCCGACCGCGGTGAGTGCTTCCTGGATCAGGGCGACGAGCACGCGGTTGGTGTTCTCTGCCGCGGATCCACCGCGCAGCACCACCGCGTTGCCGCTCTTCAGGGCGAGCGCGGCGATGTCGATGGTCACGTTCGGTCGGGCCTCGTAGATGGCGCCGAGCACCCCGAACGGCACGCGCACTTGGGTGATCTGCAGGCCGTTCGGCAGCGTCTTGCCGCGCACGGCCTCGCCCACCGGGTCGACCAGGGCGGCGATCTGCTCGACGGCGTCTGCCAGTCCCGCGAGCCGGTCGGTGCTGAGGCGCAACCGGTCCTGGAGCCCCTCGGAGAGGCCGTTCTCGCGTCCGTTCGCCAGATCCAGCTCATTGGCGGGGATGATGCGCTCTGCGTTGTCGCGCACCGCGGCGGCGATGGCGTGCAGCGCGGCGTTCTTCTGCGCAGTGGTGGACGAAGCGAGGGTTCGAGCGGCGACTCGCGCGGCGGTCAGCTTGTCGGTGAGGCTCGGCGCGGCGACTGCGATGTCAGGCATGCTTCGAGTTTATCCGGCATGCGGGGCGACGGCTGCCGCCTCGAACCAGGTACCCACCGACTCGCCACCGAGCGCCGCGGCCACCTGACCGGTCGACGCCAGCAGCACGGGAGTGCCATGGGTTGCCGCGTGCTTCGCCGCGGCGATCTTGGTGCCCGCTCCCCCGGTGCCGACGCCGGCCGAGCCGATGTCGCCGAGTTCGACGCCCGTGAGGTCGTCCTCGAACGGCACCAGGGTGATCTTCACCGCGCCGGGTTCCTGCGGCGGCTTGGTGTACAGCGCGTCGACGTCGCTGAGCAGCACGAGCAGGTCGGCCTTGGCCAGTTCGGCGACGAGCGCGGCGAGCCGGTCGTTGTCGCCGAAGCGGATCTCGTGGGTGGCCACGGTGTCGTTCTCGTTGACGATCGGCAGGATGCGCAGCGCTAGCAGCCGCTCCAGGGCGCGCTGCGCGTTGCTGTGTGAGGTGGGGTTCTCCAGATCGCCTGCGGTGAGCAGCAGCTGTCCTGCCACGATGTCGTACCTGCGCAGGCTCTCCTGGTAGCGGTAGATCAGGATGTTCTGTCCCACGGCCGCCGCGGCCTGCTGCGTGGCGAGGTCGCTCGGGCGTCCGTCCAGCTTGAGGAACGGGATGCCGGTGGCGATCGCGCCGGAGGAGACCAGGATCACTTCGGCTCCGCGGGCGTGAGCCGACGCGAGAGCGTCGACGAGGGGTCCGATCTGGGCGACGTTGTCGCCGCTGATCGAGGAGGAGCCGACCTTGACCACGATTCGACGCGCGGTCAGCACCCGGTCACGCCGAAGCGACTGCGGTCGCTCGCGGGCGTCCTCGGGCGTCGTGGTGACCGTGTCGGTCAGCCCCTGCTCAGCCATTCGTCTCGCTTTCGATCTCGAATCCCTCGTCGTCGGTCCACATGCCGGCTTCGCGCTCACGCGCCAGTTCGGCGCGGGCTTCGGTCTTGGCGTCCATCCGCTCGAAGTATGCGTCGCGACGCTGCCCGCGGGTCGGCCGGTTCAGGGCGTCCAGGCGCGGGTCGGAGCCGCGCGGGCTGGTCAACAGCTCGGCGGTGGAGGTGAGCGTGGGCTCCCAATCGAACACGATGCCGTTGCCGGGGCCGATCACGACGGTGGATCCGGCGACGGCTCCCGCCTTGAACAGCTCGTCCTCGACGCCGATCTTCGCGAGCCGGTCTGCGAGGTAGCCGATGGCCTCGTCGTTGGTGAAGTCGGTCTGGGCGACCCAGCGTTCCGGCTTCTCGCCCAGGATGCGGTACACGTTGCCGTAGGTGCCACCCTCCACCTTGATCACGTAGTTCTTCTCGTTCACGGCGCGCGGGCGCAGCACGATGCGCGGCGCGACCGGCACCGCGGCCTTGACGGCACGATCGGCTTCCACGATCTCGGCGAGTGCGTATGAGAGCTCACGCAGACCCTGATGGCTGGCGGCACTGATCTCGAACACGCGGTAGCCGCGGCTTTCCAGCTCGGGACGGACGAACTCGGCGAGTTCCTTCGCGTCGGGCACGTCGATTTTGTTCAGGGCGATCAGCTGCGGTCGCTCGAGCAGCGGGATCTGGCCCTCGGGCACCGGGTAGGCCGCAAGTTCGCCCAGGATGACGTCGAGGTCGGTGAGCGGATCGCGGCCGGGCTCCAGCGTGGCGCAGTCGAGCACGTGCAGCAGCGCGGTGCAGCGTTCGACGTGCCGGAGGAATTCGAGCCCGAGCCCCTTGCCCTCGCTGGCGCCCTCGATGAGGCCAGGCACGTCGGCGACGGTGTAGCGGGTGGAACCGGACTCGACGACGCCGAGGTTCGGGTGCAGCGTGGTGAACGGGTAGTCCGCGATCTTCGGCTTGGCCGCGGAGATCGAGGCGATCAGGCTCGACTTGCCGGCGCTCGGGAATCCGACCAGGGCAACGTCGGCGACGGTCTTCAGTTCCAGCTGAACGTCGCCTTCCCAGCCGGGTGTGCCGAGCAGCGCGAAGCCGGGCGCCTTGCGCTTGGTGGAGGAGAGGGCGGCGTTGCCGAGCCCGCCGATGCCGCCGGCGGCGACGACGAAGCGGATGCCGGGTTCGTTGAGGTCGATCAGCTCGGTGCCCGCGGCATCCTTCACGACCGTGCCCACCGGTACCGGCAGCACGAGTTCTTCGCCGAGGTGCCCGCTGCGGTGATCGCCCATGCCGAATCCGCCGTTGTCGGAGGAGCGGTGCGGGGCGCGGTGGTAGCCGAGCAGGGTGGTGACCTGCGGGTCGCTGACCAGCACGATGTCGCCACCGTGGCCGCCGTTGCCGCCGTCGGGGCCGGCAAGTGGCTTGAACTTCTCACGGCGAACGGAAACGCAGCCGTTGCCACCGTTGCCGGCGCGCAAATGGAGGGTCACTTGGTCAACGAACGTGGCCATGGCACCGCTCCTTCTCTGGGTTGTAGCTAAAACGCCAAAGGCGAGCCGAAGCTCGCCCCTGGTGATGAATCTGAAACTAAACGGCGGCTGCAGCCGTCACGATGTTGACGACCTTGCGGCCACCCTTCGTACCGAACTGGACCGAGCCCGCTTCGAGAGCGAACAGCGTGTCGTCGCCGCCACGGCCGACGTTGACGCCGGGGTGGAAGTGGGTGCCGCGCTGGCGAACGATGATCTCGCCCGCGCCGACGACCTGGCCGCCGAAGCGCTTCACGCCGAGGCGCTGAGCGTTGGAATCGCGACCGTTACGAGTGGACGATGCGCCCTTTTTATGTGCCATTTCTCAGCCCCTAGTTACTTGATGCCGGTGATCTTGACGCGGGTGAGCTCCGAGCGGTGGCCCTGGCGCTTCTTGTAACCGGTCTTGTTCTTGAACTTCTGGATGATGATCTTCGGGCCACGGAGGTCGTTCAAGACCTCAGCGGTGACCGTGACCTTCGCAAGCGCCTTAGCGTCGTGCGTGATCGTGTCGCCATCGACGAGCAGCACGGGTGCCAGCTCGATGTTGCCATCCTTGTCAGCCGCGATGCGGTCAAGAACAACGATCGAGCCAACCTCGACCTTTTCCTGCCGACCACCGGCGCGCACAACTGCGTAAACCACTTGTAACCCTTACTTTTCAGAGGAAATCTCTTGGCGTCTAGCGCGGACACAGCCCAGCGCACACCAACGGTCAAGAGTACTCGATGATGGCACCGCGGTCAAACCTCGTCTGGGACTCCTGCGAGGGAGCGTCGGTCGGGGCTACGCATGGCCGATGTCCGTCGTGGAACCGGCCTGCCAAGACTGTCAATGGTAGCAAAGCTCAGCGGCGTTTCCTGCGAACTTCGGCCTCGTGTCGAGCGCGTCGGTGCGAATCGGGGGAATCGTCGGACGCGTGTTTAGACTCTGCGCATGACCGTGCTGATCGATCCGCCGCGCTGGCCCGCCCACAACACCCTCTGGGCGCATCTGGTGAGCGACGCGTCTCTGGATGAGCTGCACCGGTTCGCGCGCGACGCGGGCCTCCCCGCGCGCGCGTTCGACCACGACCATTACGACGTGCCTTTGGAGAAGTACGACGAGCTGGTGCGGCAGGGCGCCGCGCCGGTAAGCGGCCTCGATCTCGCCCGCCGACTCGAGGCCAGCGGGCTGAGGGTCAAGCAGCGCGACAAACGCCCCCGTTGATCGAACTCGATCAACGGGGGCGAACAGCGGCGCATTAGCCGATCGTGCCGGGCGCTCCCCCGGACGATGACGCCCGACGTGAGGTGCGGGTGCGACCCTGACCGGGCTGCTTCGGCTCGGGCAGCGCCTCGAGCACGGAGCCGAGGATCTGTTCGGCATCCGCGGGGCTGATCTTGCGTGAGGGGCGCGAGGCCTTCTTCACCGGGATGTCGAGGATGGCGACGGTGGCCTCGGCTGCCGCGACCTTCTCCGAGTCGCTCGTGGCATCCTGCCGAGCGGTGTCGGCGATCGCTTCGAGCTTGCTCTGCTGCTCGGACGCGGCCGGCGCGGCGGTTTCGGTCGGCTCAGCGGTTTCGGCCGGGTGCTGCACGGTGCTCGCGGCGATCTGGGCGAGCGCGTGGCGCACGTCCTCGGTGATCGCGTGGGTGCCGTTGCTGGGGGCAGGGGCCGCCTGCTTCTCAGCCTGCTGGTTGCCGTTGCCACCGTTACCCTTGCCGCGCCGGCCGCGACCGGAGGACGACTCCTGCTGCTGGGGGGCGCGGTGCTTCAGCACGGGGTCGTGGTGGATGATGATGCCGCGGCCGGCGCAGGTATCGCACGGCTCGCTGAACGATTCGATCAGGCCGAGCCCGAGCTTCTTGCGGGTCATCTGCACCAGGCCGAGCGAGGTCACTTCGGCGACCTGATGCTTGGTGCGGTCACGGCTCAGGCATTCGACCAGGCGGCGCAGCACCAGGTCGCGGTTGGTCTCGAGCACCATGTCGATGAAGTCGACCACGATGATTCCACCGATGTCGCGCAACCGGAGCTGTCGCACGATCTCTTCGGCGGCCTCGAGGTTGTTCTTGGTGACGGTCTCTTCGAGGTTGCCGCCGGATCCGACGAACTTGCCGGTGTTCACGTCGACGACCGTCATGGCCTCGGTGCGGTCGATCACCAGCGATCCACCACTGGGCAGCCAGACCTTGCGGTCAAGAGCCTTCTCGATCTGCTCGCTGATGCGGTACTCGTCGAAGGAGTCGCGGTCGGAGGTGTGCTTCTCGACCCGCTCGAGCAGGTCCGGTGCCACGGCGCGCAGGTAGCCCTCGATGGTCTGACTGGCGTCCTCCCCCTCGATGACCAGCTTGTGGAAGTCCTCGTTGAAGACGTCGCGCACGATCTTGACCAGCAGGTCAGGTTCGGAGTGCAGCATGGCCGGCGCGCCCACGGTTTCCACCTGACGGCTGATCTCGGCCCACTGCGCGGTGAGCCGGTTGACGTCAAGCGTCAGCTGCTCCTCGGTGGCACCCTCGGCGGCCGTGCGCACGATCACGCCGACGCCGTCGGGCAGCACCTCCTTGAGGATCTTCTTCAGCCGCGCGCGCTCGGTGTCGGGCAGCTTGCGGCTGATCCCGTTCATCGAGCCATTCGGCACGTAGACGAGGTAGCGGCCGGGCAGCGAGACCTGGCTAGTGAGGCGGGCGCCCTTGTGGCCGACCGGGTCCTTGGTGACCTGGACGAGCACCTTGTCGCCCGGCTTCAGTGCGAGCTCGATGCGGCGGGCCTGGTTCTTGTTGTCGGCTTCTGCGGCCGCGGCGTCCCAGTCGACCTCGCCTGAGTAGAGCACGGCGTTGCGGCCGCGTCCGATGTCGACGAAGGCGGCTTCCATGCTGGGCAGCACGTTTTGCACCCGGCCGAGGTAGACGTTGCCGATGAGTGAGGCATCCTGTGCCTTGGCGACGTAGTGCTCGACGAGCACTCCGTCTTCGAGCACTCCGATCTGGATGCGACCGAACTTGGAGCGCACGACCATGACCCGGTCGACGCTCTCGCGGCGCGCGAGGAACTCGGCTTCGGTGATGACGGGGCGGCGGCGGCCGGCGTCGCGGCCGTCGCGGCGGCGCTGCTTCTTGGCTTCCAGGCGGGTGGAGCCCTTGATCTTCTGCGGCTCGGTGATCGGTTCCGGCTGCTTGCGCGGCTGGCGTACCCGCACGACGGTGCCGGGCTGGTCGTCGCCGTCACGCGGCTCTTCACCGCTGCGGCGGCGACGCCGGCTGCGGGACGTCGCGGGCTCGTCGTCCTCGTCATCCGGGCGGTCGGTCAGGCGCGGGGCGCGCGCGGGTGCCTCGGCGATGGGCGGCGGGGCGTGGAACAGCAGCGACGTGGTGCTGGTGGCGACGAGCGACACCGGCTGGTCGAAGGAGGCGGCGGTGTCGGATGCGGTGGAGTCCGTGTCGGCGCCCTCGGCGGCCTCGGTCTCCTCTGCTGCCTTCGCGG
>JBEVDR010000135.1:0-12687 GCA_040513215.1 Microbacteriaceae bacterium
CCCGCCCCAAATCCGAGGACACCAGTGAGCCTGATCCGCCTGAACGACGTCACCATTGAGTTCGACGGGCGACCGGTGCTGCGGGAGGCGTTCCTCAAGCTGCGGCGGGGCGACCGCATTGGGCTGATCGGCAAGAACGGCACCGGAAAGACGACGATCCTCGAGCTGGTGCTCGGGCGGCGGGAGCCGTCAGGTGGCACCCTCGATGTGAGCCTCGGGACCAGGATCGGGTACTTCTCGCAGTTTTCCGAGCTCGACGGTGAGCAGAGCGCGTGGCAGACGCTGAGCGGCCACTTCGCCGCCGTGCACGAGACGCAGGCCCGACTCGAACAGATCGGCGCGCAGTTGGCTCAGCCGATGACGGATGCTGCGATGACCACTCTGCTCGTCGAGCAGGGTGATCTGTTCGAGCGCATGGACGCGATCGGTGGCTGGACGTACGAGAACACCATTGACACCGTGCTCACGAGCCTCGGTTTCGACGAGGAGCGGCGGCACCTTCCCGTCGACCGGCTCTCGGGCGGGTGGCGCAACCGCGCCGCGCTCGCGCTGATCCTCGTGCAGGCGCCCGATGTGCTGCTGCTCGACGAGCCGACGAACTTCCTCGACCTCGACGGCGTGCGCTGGATCGAGGGCTGGCTGCGGGGCTTCTCCGGGGCGGTGCTCGTGGTCTCGCACGATCGGCAGTTCCTCGATGGGGTGGTCGAGCGCATCATCGAGATCGAGAACTACCGGCTGCAGGAGTACGAGGGCAACTACTCGGCGTACGTGCACGCGAAACAGTCCCGACTGAAGATGCTCGAGCGTCAGTTCGCGCACGAAGAGGAGTTGCTGGCCTACGAGCAGGCCGCATCCGCCGCGCGCCGTGAGGCGGCCCGCAACCCGTCGAACGCGGTCGCCCGGCGGCTGGCCGACATCAAGAAGCGCCAGGCGCCACGTCCGATCGACCAGATCATCACCGGCATCTACGGTGGGCTGCGGGTCAGCAACGACCTGCTCACCGTGACGGGGCTCGCCAAGGGGTTCAACGGCACGCCGCTGTTCCACGGCCTGTCGTTCGACCTGCAGCGCGGCGACAGGGTCGCGGTGCTCGGCTCGAACGGCTCGGGCAAATCGACGCTGCTCGACGTGCTCACCGGTGAGACCGAAGCGGATGCCGGAACGGTTCGGTGGGCGAAGGGTGTGCGGTTCGTGTCGTACAACCGGGTCTACGCGTCGCTGGACTTGGACGACACGGTCGGCCACGCGGTGAACGCCTACCCTGACTCGCTCGCGTTCACCGCGACGAAGAAAAGCGTGAATCGGTTCTTGGCGATGCTTCAGTTCTCCGAGGCGGACCTGCAGCAGAAGATCGGCACCCTCTCGGGCGGCCAGCGCGCCCGCGTCGCGATCGCGCAGTGCCTGCTCTCCGGAGCAGGGGTGATCGTGCTGGATGAGCCGACGAACCACCTCGACATCACGAGCACTCAGGTGATGGAGCGGGCGCTCACGCACTTCCCGGGCGCGGTGATCGTGGTCAGCCACGACCGGTTCTTCGTCGACAAGCTCGCTGATCGGCTGCTCGTCTTCGACGGCACGCCTCGGGTGAGAGAGACGACGGCAACAGGGGCGCTGTAGTACTAGCGCTTCCGCCGCGGAATGTACTTCGGGATGTAGCGGGCGAGCATCGCCGCGCCGAGCAACCCGAGCACACCCATCGCCCCGGCCGCCACGCTGAGTGAGGCCACCGCGGTGATCCCCGACAGGAGCAGGGGAGCGGCCGCCCCGCCGCCCTCGGTGGTGAACCGCCAGGCGCCGAGGAACGGGGCCGGGTTGTTCTTGTCGGCGAGGTCGGCGCCGAGGGTCATGATGATGCCGCTGCCGATTCCGTTGGCGACGGACAGCAGGAGCGCCGCGGCGATGAACCAGGCGACGTTCGAGGGCAGGTCGTGGGTAAGCGCCAGCACCAGGTTGCCGAGGCCGAGCCCGATCATCGACGGAACCGCGGTCCAGATGCGGCCGAAGCGATCCATGATCTGGCCGCCGGTGTAGAACAGGGCGAAGTCAATGCCGCCGGCGATGCCGATAATGAGCGCAGTGTTCGCCTCGCTGATGCCAATGCTGACCGCCCACAGCGGCAGGATCACCTGGCGGCTGGCTCGGAGGCCCGCGATCAACGCCGCCCCCGACCCGAGCTTCAGCAGCACGCCGCGCTTCGCCCAGATGGTGTGGAACACCCCATGACTCTCCGCCGCGGCCTCGATCTCACCGGTGTGCACGAGCCGCCGCTCGCGGAAGGTCGACTCGGGGTCGGGCAGGAAGATCAGCATCAGCGCGGTGGCGACACTCGCGATCAGGTGCAACCAGAACACCGGCTGGCTGTCGCCGACGATGGCGATCATCGCGGCGCTGATGAACGGGCCGACGAAGAAGCCGAGCCGGAAGGTGCCGCCGAGCGTGGACAGCGCCCGTGCCCGGTACTGCAGCGGCACATAGGTGGTCATAAACGCGTGCCGGGCCAGGCCGAACACGGCAGCCGAGAGCCCGATCAGCAGGATTCCGATCGCCAGCACGACGCTGTTCGGCGCGAGCGCGGCCAGTGCGACGCCCACGGCGGACAGCAGGGCGGCGAAGATCATTGCCGCGCGTTCTCCGACGCGGCTGACGATCCAGCCACCGGGGATCGCGCCGGCCAGCGCACCGACCGTGATCAGCGACGCAATGAGGCCGGCGCCGGCGAGCCCGGAGCCGAGGTTGTTGGCCACAATCGGGATGAGCGGCAGGATGGCGCCCTCTCCGATCGAGAAGACGAGGGTCGGCAGGATGGCCGACAGAAACACTCCGCGCCAGCGGAATGGGGCGGGATCGGCAGTCATAACGAGACGAGCCTATTGCGAGTGAGCCACCTTGCCTCAATCCGGTCCGCCCGGCGGCGGGTAGGCTGGGTTCGACATGATCGAGCTTGATATTTCAGAACAGATCGCACAGCTGCGGTCAACCTTCGCGGACATCCGTTCGGTCATCGGCGTCGACCGGCTCGCAGCCGAGATCGCCGACCTCAGCGAGCAGGCAGGCGCGCCCGACCTCTGGGACGACACCGAGAAGGCCCAGAAGGTGACCAGCGCGCTCAGCCACCGGCAGTCCGACCTGGCGCGCATCACCAGCATCCAGAGTCGCCTCGACGACCTCGAAGTGCTCGTCGAGATGGCCAACGAGGGCCACGACGAGGAATCCTGGCGCGAAGCGGAAGAGGAACTGAAGGCGTTGCAGGCCAACCTCGGCGACCTCGAAGTGCAGACCCTGCTGAACGGCGAGTACGACCCGCGCCCGGCCGTGGTCACCATCCGCGCCGGAGCCGGCGGCGTTGACGCCGCGGACTTCGCCGAGATGCTGCTGCGCATGTACCTGCGCTGGGCGGAACAGCACAAGTTCAAGGCCACCGTGCTCGACACCAGCTACGCGGAAGAAGCCGGCATCAAGAGCGCCACGTTCGAGGTGGATGCCCCGTACGCCTTCGGCACGCTCAGTGTCGAGGCCGGCACGCACCGGTTGGTGCGGATGAGCCCGTTCAACTCCGCCGGCAAACGGCAGACCTCGTTCGCAGCGGTGGAAGTTGTGCCGCTGATGGAGGAGACCGAGTCGATCGAGATCCCCGACAACGACATCCGCGTCGATGTGTTCCGCTCCTCCGGCCCCGGCGGCCAGTCGGTGAACACCACCGACTCGGCGGTGCGCATCACGCACCTGCCGACCGGCATCGTGGTCAGCTGCCAGAACGAGAAGAGCCAGATCCAGAACCGCGCCGCCGCGATGCGGGTGCTGCAGAGCCGCCTGTTGCTGCTGCAGCACGAGCAGGAGGCCGCCACCAAGAAGGAACTGGCCGGAAACATCACCGCCAGCTGGGGCGACCAGATGCGCAGCTACGTGCTGGCGCCGTACCAGATGGTGAAAGACCTGCGCACCGACTACGAGGTGAACAACCCCACGAACGTGTTCGACGGCGACCTGGACGGGTTCATCAACGCCGGCATCAAGTGGCGGAAGAGCGACAAGGACTAGGTTTCGATACGGCGCGGGGCGCCTACTCAACCAGCGGTGGAGGTGGAGGTGGAGGAGGCGGAGCGCCGCTCGTGCCTACAGCTCGACGACCTCGAACTCGAGCAGGTCGGCGCCGGTCGCCACCGGCTTGCCGCCCTCGGCGCGGGACTGGCCGTGCGTGATCTTGCTCTCCCCGTCGCGCCACGCCTCGTAGTCGGCCTGGCTCGCCCACGTGGTCACCACGAAGTACCGGGTGTCGCCCGCCACCGGGCGCAGCAACTGGAACCCCTCGAACCCGGCCTGGCTGTCGACCGAGTGCTTGCGCGCCGCGAACCGCTTCTCCAGCTCGGCGCCGGCTCCCTCGGGAACGTGGATGGCGTTGATCTTGACGACCGACATGGCTGAATCCTTTCGACGAAGACCGGATGTCTCGTACCCATCATCCCAACCAGACCTGAGCGAACCCGCGCGAAGCTGCGTGCGAGTCGCTGCTGACGATCCGGCGGCAGCGACCTAGGCTCGTTCTGTCATGATTCGGTTTGATCAGGTTACGAAGCTCTATAAGGGCAACACCCGTCCGGCGCTCAACGCGGTCAGCCTAGAAATCCTTAAGGGCGAGTTCGTCTTCCTCGTCGGCGCCTCCGGCTCCGGCAAGTCGAGTTTCCTGCGGTTGGTGCTGAAAGAGGAGAAGCCCAGCAAGGGCGAGGTCCACGTGCTGGGCCAGCGCCTCAACACCATCGCGAGCCGCAAGGTGCCCTACTTCCGGCGCAGCCTCGGCGTCGTCTTCCAGGACTTCCGCCTGCTGCCGAACAAGACCGTGTTCGACAATGTGGCCTTCACACTGCAGGTGATCGGTAAGAGCAAGGGCTTCATCCAGGAGGCCGTGCCCGACGTGCTGAAGATGGTGGGACTGGCCGGCAAGGCCAGCCGTTTCCCGCACGAACTCTCCGGCGGTGAGCAGCAGCGTGTCGCCATCGCCCGTGCCATCGTGAACCGGCCCGCGATCCTGCTGGCCGACGAACCCACCGGTAACCTCGACCCGTCGACCAGCGCCGGCATCATGACCCTGCTGCAGCGGATCAACGCCAACGGCACCACCGTGCTGATGGCCACCCACGACGCCGGCATCGTCGACCAGATGCAGCGCCGCGTGATCGAGCTCGTCAGCGGCCAGGTGGTGCGCGACGAACGCGGCGGCGGCTATCAGACCCAAGCGGTGCCCGTGCAACAGCCCTTCGGGTTGGCTGCGGAAGAGGGGTCGGCGCGATGAGGCTGGGACTGATTCTCGGCGAGGTCGGCCAGGGCCTGCGCCGCAACATCTCGATGGTCATCTCCATCGTGCTGGTCACCTTCATCTCGCTCACCTTCGTGGGTGCCGCGATCCTGCTGCAGGTGCAGATCAACGAGATGAAGGGCTACTGGTACGACCGCGCCGAAGTGGCGGTGTACCTCTGCACCGAAGTGTCGAACGCCGGAAACTGCACCCTCTCAGTGGCCACCCCCGAGCAGATCGCCGCGGTTGAGGCGGAACTCGAGTCAGACACCCTCGCGCCATACATCGAGCGGTTCGAGTTCGAAAACCGCGACCAGGCCTTCCAGAACTTCCAGAACCAGTTCGCCGACAGCCCGATCGTCGAGCTGGTCGAGCCGGAGTTCTTCAACGAGGCCTTCTGGGTGAACCTGGTCGACCCCACACAGTCCGACATCCTGGTCGAAAGCCTCGGCAGCATGGCGGGCGTGGAGAGCGTGGAAGACCAGCGCGCCTACCTCGATGGCATCTTCGCGATCCTGAACGCGGCATCCATCACCGCCGTCGGCATCGCCTCGCTGATGCTGGTCGCCGCCGTGCTGCTGATCGCCACCACCATCCGGCTGAGCGCGTTCTCGCGCCGCCGGGAGCTCGGCATCATGCGCCTGGTCGGTGCGTCCAACGGGTTCATCCAGACCCCGTTCGTGCTGGAGGGCGTGTTCGCCGCCCTGATCGGCTCGGTGCTGGCCAGCGGCGCGGTCGTGGTGATCGTGCAGGTGTTCGTGCAGGGCTACCTGGGCGGATCGCTGTCGACCACGACGTCGTTCGTCGGGCTCAGCGACGCGCTCCTGGTGATTCCGGTGCTGCTCGGGCTCGGCATCGTGCTGGCCGCGCTCTCGTCAAGCTTCGCCATCCGCCGCTACCTCCGGGTCTGATCTGCTCCGGCCAAACCCGCAGCGGGCGCGCCATCGGTCCACGACGTCGGGCCGGTGGAGCCCGCCGGATACTCATCGAGCGGCACGTCGCCGGCGCGCCACGCGTCGAGCACCGGCTGCACGATGCGCCAGCACTGCTCCGCGACATCCGCCCGCACCGACAGCGACGGGTCATCGTCGAGGATGCCGGCCAGCACCTCGCCGTACGCGAGAAGGCGCCCCGGGCCGAAGTGCGCGACCAGCGGGACCCGGTCGAGCACGTCCGGGTCATCCGGCCCGTTCATGTTCAACTCCAGGGTCAACTCGTCGGGGGCGATGAAGATGCGCAGCTGGTTCGGATGCGGGGTGCCGCGCAGCCCGTCCGGCACGTGGGCCGCCGGCTTGAAGGTGACAATGATCTCGCGGCGGCGGTCGCTCAGCGCCTTGCCCGACCGCAACCGGAACGGCACCCCGCTCCAGCGCCAGGTGTCGATCTCCAGGGTCACCTCGGCGAGCGTCTCGGTGTCATTCGCCGGGTCGACGCCCGGCTCGTCGAGGTAGGCCGGTAGCTCGCGATCGGCCACCGTCCCCGCCGTGTACCGGGCGCGGCGGCTCGCCTGCACCGGGTCGTTCTGCCAGACCCGGGTGGCGCGCAACACCAGCCCCTTCTGGTCCCGGATGTCGGTGGCATCCGTCGTCGTCGGCGGCTCGATCGCGAACAACGAGAGCACCTGCAGCAGGTGGCTCTGGATCATGTCGACCAGCGCCCCGGCCTTGTCGTAGTAGCCCGCCCGGCCCTCGAGGCCGAGCTGCTCGTCGTAGACGATGTCGACCCGTTCCACGTGCTCGGAGCGCCAGACCGGTTCGAACACCCGGTTCGCGAACCGCAGCCCGAGCAGGTTGAACACAGTGCTGCGGCCGAGGAAGTGGTCGACCCGGTGCACCCGGTTCTCCGGCACCAGCCGGTCGAGCACCGCATTCAGAGCCTCGGCGCTGGCCAGATCGGTACCGAACGGTTTCTCGATCGCGAGCAGAGTGCCGTCGGGCACGCCGACCTGCTCGAACGTGGCGCAGGCCTTCGCAGTGATCGCCGGCGGCAGAGCGAAGTAAATCGCCATAGGCCCGTCATTCGCGGCGAGCACCTTGCGCAGACCGTCGGCGGTGGTGGCATCCGCGCTCACCCAGGTGAACTGCGAGAGCAGGTGGTCGACCGCTGGGCCCTTCGCATCCACACTGGCGAAGGCGGTGCGCACCACCTCGGCCCACTGGTCATCGCTCCACTCGGTGGTCCCCGCGCCGATCAGCCGCACCCGCCGGTCCTGCTCGACCGTGAGCAGCTGGCCGAGCGCGGGGAGCAGCAAACGGGAGGTGAGGTCGCCGCCGGCGCCCAGGATGAGAATCGTCGAAACGGCTGTCATATTGAACACCGTACGCCCCGGGGTAATGATGGGGGCGTGAGCCTTCCGATTGAGCAGTACGCCCTGATCAGCGATTGCCACACCGGCGCGCTCGTCGGCAGCGACGGCAGCATCGACTGGCTCTGCCTGCCGCGATATGACTCGAGCTCGGTGTTCGGCGCCCTGCTCGGCGACGAGGACCACGGGCGGTGGCTGCTGGCTCCGGATGACGCGGAGGCGACATCCACGCGGGTCTACGTCGACCGCACCTTCCTCCTGGTCACCAGGTGGGTGACCGCGACCGGGGAGGTGGAGGTGACCGACTTCATGCCGCACGGCGACGGGCGCAGCGACCTGGTGCGGCGGGTGCGCGGGGTGCGCGGCTCGGTGGCGATGCGTCAGGACCTGCGGATCCGGTTCGGCTACTCGGACGCCATGCCCTGGGTACGGCAGATGGAGGAACGCGGCGGCAACGCTCTGCTCGCGGTAGCGGGCCCCGACGCGCTGGCGGTGCGCGGACCCAAGCTCGCGGCATCCGGGCACAGCCACAGCGGCCAGTTCATCGTGGACGCGGGGGAGACGGTTGACCTGGTGGCCTCGTGGTTTCCGTCGCACCTGCCCGACCCTGGCACCCTCAACGTCACCTTCGAGATGTCGCGAACCGCGCGCTGGTGGCAGGACTGGGCACGCAGCTACGAGCACCGCGGGCCCTATTTCGAACCGGTGATTCGGTCGCTGCTGGTGCTGCGGGCGCTCACCCACGAGGAGACCGGCGGCATCGTGGCGGCGGTGACGACCAGCCTGCCGGAGCAGTTCGGTGGCACCCGCAACTGGGACTACCGCTATGTCTGGTTGCGCGACGCCGCGCTGAGCCTGAGCGCGTTTCTCGCGCATTCCTACGTGAGCGAGGCGCAGAACTGGCGCAACTGGCTGCTGCGCGCGATCGCTGGCGACCCGCACGACGTGCAGATCATGTACGGACTCGCCGGTGAGCGGTACCTGCCCGAGCGCGAGCTGACCAGCTTGCCCGGCTATCAAGGGGCGGCCCCGGTGCGGGTGGGCAATGCGGCGGTGAGCCAGTACCAGTCGGATGTCATTGGCGAGGTGATGATCGCGTTGCACGAGGCCCGGCAGGCGGGCATCAAGGAGGACGCTTTCTCGTGGCCACTGCAGCGTGCGCTGATGACGCTCGTGGAGGAGAACTGGCAGCGGCCGGATCAGGGCATCTGGGAGGTTCGCGGACCGGAACGACAGTTCACGCACTCCCGGGTGATGATGTGGGCCGCGATCGACCGGGCCATCCGTGGTGTGCGGGAGTTCGGCCTGCCGGGTCCCGTTGAAGACTGGGAACGGCTGCGTGACACGCTGCGGGAGGAGATCGAGACGCGCGGGTTCGACGAGAAGCGTGGCACCTACACGCAGTACTACGGCACCGATGCGGTGGATGCGTCGCTCTTGCAGCTGCCGCAGGTCGGGTACTGCGAGGCCGACGACCCGCGGATGCTGGGAACAGTCGCCGCCATCGAGAAGGACCTCCTGCGCGGCGGGCTGGTATGCCGATATCTCACCGAGCCCGAGACGGACGGTCTGCCGCCCGGCGAGAACCCGTTCCTCGCCTGCTCGTTCTGGCTGGTCGAGCAGTATGCCCGGTCGGGCCGGTTGCCCGAGGCGCGCGGTTTGATGGACCGGCTGGTCGCGCTGTGCAGCGATGTGGGCCTGCTGTCGGAGGAGTACGACGTCGTCTCCGGCCGGCACGCTGGCAACATGCCGCAGGCGCTGTCACATCTGGCGCTGGTCCAGGCGGCCGACTGGATCGCCAAGGCGGAGGGTGAACCGGGGAAGGCCGACACCCGGGTCTGAACTGCCTGAACCAGGGGGCTGCGACCGTTGGGCCAGACCCCCACTTTCAGTGGATGAAGGCCTTCAGCAGGATCATCACGATCCCGAACGCGCCGGTCGCCAGAGCACCCAGGATGCGGGTGAGTAGGCGAGCACCGCGACGGAGGAAGGCGACGTAGCCGAGCACCCCCAGGGCGACCACCTCGCCCCACAGAGCGAGCCAGATGGCGACGGCATCTGGCACGACGCGCGTTGCTCCCAGCAGCAGGATCCCGGCAGGGATCGCGGCTCCGACCAGGAGCCCCGAAGACCGGCGCACCGAGGCGCGAAAGGCTCCCCGCAGCTCGATGCTCTGATGCCGTCCGACGTTGAGGTGGGCCAGCGTGCCGGCGTAGACGTGCGCCGCCCAGAACACCAGCACGGTGACGGCGACCGTCGTGAAGACCGCCCACGACGTTTCGTCGTGGCTGCCCGACACGACGATCATGCCGGAGACGAGGATAAGCCCGTAGACGGCTTCTTCGGTGACGAAGCCGGCGCCGCGGACTGGCGGATCACCTTCGGCAAGTTCTCCCGTCATGGGGCCATGCTAGGTCGACTGCCGAACTATGGGTAAACTGATGGGCTGCCCGGCACTCGGCTGGGTATTTCGTCTGGAGTGAACCGTGGCCAAGGAACGTGGGGAGAAGGTCGTTGCGACCAATCGCAAGGCTCGCCACGACTACCTCATTGAAGACACCTACGAGGCGGGCCTCGTGCTGTCCGGCACCGAGGTGAAGTCGCTGCGGCAGGGCCGCGCGTCACTGGTCGACGGCTACGCCTTTATCGAGCGCGGAGAGGCATGGCTGGATGCCGTGCACATCCCCGAGTACACCCAGGGCACCTGGAACAACCACGCCCCTCGGCGGAAGCGCAAGCTCTTGCTGCACAAGGCGCAGATCCTCAAGATCCACAACAAGATCAAAGAGGGCGGCTACACGCTGGTGCCGCTGAAGCTGTACTTCAGCGACGGTCGCGCCAAGGTGGAGCTCGCGGTGGCCAAGGGCAAGAAAGAGTACGACAAGCGTCAGGCGCTGCGTGAGCGTCAGGACAAGCGCGAGGCCGACCGGGCCATATCGTCAAGGCGCAACCTGGGCGACTAGTCGCTCAGGTGCCGGCCGGGGGCTGAGCGTCGCGGGGGCCCTCCGCGGTCTCGTCGTCGGCGGGATCACCGACATCGCCGATATCGCTGCGCAGGCTGCCCGTCTCGGCATCGACCGCGGCGCCCACGGTGGGCGGGAAGCGGTCGGGCGGGAACCGCGTGTCCAGTCCGTGTTTGCGCATGATGTCGCGCACCGGGCCCTTTACCTCGGCGAGCACCAGGCGGATGCCGCGCTGGGTGAGGTACTCGTCGAGTTCGACGAGCTCGTCCATGGCTGTCGTATCGATGTCGGTGATCGGTTCGGCCGCGAGGATGACGGTATGGATCGCGGGTGCACCGGGTTCGGCATCCTTCGCGGCCTTCTCGACCATGGAACGCACCCAATCGTCGAAGATGCCGCCGTTGGCGAAGAAGAGGCGCGCGTCCCAGCGCAGGATCAGGACGCCCGGGATGCGCTCCGCCTCCGGGTTGCGCACGCGGTCGTGATAGCCGCGCACCTCGGGGATGCGCCCGAGCTCGGTTCGGTAGGGCCGCCACGAATCGACGACAAAAGCGATGAACGAGAGGCCGATCGAGACGAGGATGCCCGCGAGTACGCCCACGAGGAGCACGCCGAGGGAGGACGCGATCGAGAGCGCCGCGTCCCAGCGATCGATCTTCCACAGCCTGATCAGCCCGGAAAAGTCGATGAGGCCGATGACGGCCATGATCACGACTGCCGCGAGCACTGAATCTGGAAGAAACCGGGTCACACCGGGGATCAGCACCATGAAGGCGAGAACGAGGAGGGCACCGACGACCCCCGCGAACTGGGAGCGTGCTCCCGCGGCCTCGGCGACGGGCGTGCGAGAGGTCGAAGCGGAGATGGGGAACCCACTGAACAGGCCACCCGCGATGTTGGCGATGCCGAGTCCTACCATTTCCCGGCTACCGCTCACCTTTTCGCCCCGTCGTGCGGCGAGAGTACGTGACAGCACGCCCGTGTCGGCGAACGCGATGAGGGCAACCCCGACGGCGGGCGCCGCGAGGGCCACGACATCCGCCCACTTGATCTCGCCCAGCGCCGGCGTCGGTAGCCCCTGAGGCATCGCGCCGACGACCGGAACGATGCGGTCGAGGCCGAACACCGCGGTCACCACCATCGCGCCGGCGACAGCGACGAACACGCCGGGTATGCGCCCGCCCCACACGTAGCGGAACACGAGGATGACGACGATCGCCCCCACGCCGAGAAGCGCCGCGGGGACGTCGATCTCTCCACCGGCGATGCCCTCCGCGATGCTGGCAATATCGCGAACCGGGCCGAGCGAGTCGACCGAGAAGCCGAGGAGTTTCGGCAACTGGGAGATGATGACGACGATGGCGATGCCGTTCAGGTAGCCGATGCGGATGGGCTTCGACAGCAGATCAGTCACGAATCCGAGCCGGAGACTTCCCGCAAGAACAAGGATGAGGCCCACCATGATCGCGAGGAGGCCCGCGAGTGCGATGGTCCGCTCCTCGCTGCCGAGCGCGAGTGGGAGGATCGCGGCTGCAATGATCGGCGCGAGCGAGGAGTCGGGCCCGATCACGAGGATCTTCGACGGCCCGAACACGGCGTAGGCCAGAAGGGGGACGATCGTCGCGTAGAGGCCGGTGTACGCGGGCAGCCCTGCGGCCTCCGCGTAGCCCATCCCAGCCGGAATAAGCAGCGCCGTCAATACGAGCCCCGAGCGGACGTCGGGCCATAGCCAGGCGCGCTTGTAGCCGAGGGCGACGTCGAGCCCTGGGATCCAGCGGCGCAGAGTCTGCCTGGCAGCGGTCACGCCGCCAGCATACGCGCGGGGGCGCCGATCCGGACTGGGTCGATCAGCGCTGACGTGGTCAGAGCTGATGGTCAGCGCTGGCGGTCGGGACCGCCGGTGAGTTGCGTGTGCGGGTGCGGGATTTGCTGGCGGGTCGCCAGGTGTCGGTGGGGTCGAGCCAGGGTGGGGCTTTCAGGTGGGGGACGCCGCGGATCATGCGGATTTGCCAGCCGGAGGTTTCGAGGCTGTGGTGGTGGTACCAGCACAGGCTGACGCCGTTGTCGGTGTTGGTGGGGCCGCCGTTCGCCCATTCGTGGACGTGGTGGATCTCGGTCCAGCCGGCGGG
>JBEVDR010000136.1:0-3605 GCA_040513215.1 Microbacteriaceae bacterium
CACCCGGCGCACCGACCCCAACGACGGCCGGGGCATCTTCGTGGGCATGACCGCCGGCGGCCTGACCCGGGTGGATGCCGCGATCACCCGCCTGGTCGACGCCGAGGCCGCCCTGCTGGAGAGCCTCTCCCCCGCCGACCAGGAGCGCCTGGCGGCGCTCCTGCGAAAGCTCAGCCTGGACTTCGACTAGCCCGGCCCGGCCCCGGTCAGCGGCGCAGGGCCTTGCGGGCCAGCCGGTTGCCGAGGAACTGCACCAGCTGCACGAAGATGATGATCAGCAGCACCGCCGCCCAGGTGACGATGGGGTCGAACTGGCGGTACCCGTAGAGCAGCGCGAACGCGCCGAGCCCGCCGCCGCCGATGTACCCGGCCACCGCGGACATGTCCACGAGGGCCACGAAGATGAACGTGTAGCCGAGGATCAGCGGGCCGAGGGCCTCGGGCAGCAGCACCGTGAAGATGATGCGCACGGGACCGGCGCCCACGCTGCGGGCCGCCTCGATCACGCCGGGCGTCACGGTGAGCAGGTTCTGCTCCACGATGCGCCCCATGGCGAAGGAGGCGGCCAGCGCGATGGTGAAGATGATCGCGTTGTTGCCGATGCCGCTGCCCACGACCAGCCGCGCCAACGGCTGCGCCGCGGCGAGGAAGATGATGAACGGGATGGGCCGGATGGTGTTGACGAGAACGTTGAGCACCGAGAACACGGCCTTGTTCTCCAGGATGCTGCCGGCCCGGCTGAGGTACAGGCCGAGCCCGACGAGCAGGCCGCCGATACCACCGAAGAACAGGGTGAACCCGACGATGTAGAGGGTCTCCCCGGCGGCCTTCCAGAGTTCGGGCAGCAGGTTGATGAGGTTTTCCATGGGTCAGCGCACCTCGGTGACGGTTGTGAACGAACGCACCCGGTCGAGCGCGGCGTCGATGGTCGCGTCCTCCCCGGTCAGGGCGAGGGTGAGGTGGCCGAACGGGCGGCCCTGGATCTCGTTGATGCCGCCGTAGACCACCTGGAAGGCGACCCCGTCGCGGGAGAACTCGCTGAAGACCCGGCTCTGGTCGACGGAATCGTCGCGGAACGCGAGGGTGACGATGCGGCCGCCGTGACGGGCGCGCAGCACGGCGAGCTCCGGCGCTGACGGTTGTCCCTTCACCACGGTGGAGACGAAACGGGCGGATGCGCTCTGTTGCGGGTTCGAGAACACGTCGAACACGTCGCCGCGTTCGATCACCCGGCCCTTGTCCATCACGGCCACCTTCGTCGCCAGCGTCTGGATGACATCCATTTCGTGGGTGATCACGATGATGGTCACCCCGAACTCCCGGTTGACCCGCTTGAGCAGGTCGAGCACCTCGTGGGTGGTCTCGGGGTCCAGGGCGCTGGTGGCCTCGTCGGCCAGCAGGATGGCCGGGGAGCTGGCGAGGGCGCGGGCGATGCCCACACGCTGCTTCTGCCCGCCGGAGAGCTGGTCGGGGAAGGCGCCGGCCTTGTCGGCCAGGCCGACGAAGTCGAGCATTTCGGCGACGCGGGCGGCCCGTTCGGTCTTGTCGCGACCGGCGACCTCGAGCGGATAGGCGACGTTGCGGGCCACGCTGCGGGAGTTGAGCAGGTTGAACTGCTGGAAGATCATGCCGATGCCGAGCCGCACGCTGCGCAGCTCGCGTTCCGGCAACCGGGCCACATCCCGGCCGTCGATGAGGATCTCGCCGGCGGTGGACCGCTCGAGCACGTTCACCAGGCGCACCAGGGTGCTCTTGCCGGCCCCGGAGTAGCCGATGATGCCGTAGACGTCGCCGGCGTCGATGCTCAGGCTCACGTCGTCGATGGCCGTCACATCCGGCGCGCCCTTGAGCGTGGCCGGATACACCTTGCTCACATTGCGGAGTTCGACGAGTGGGGTGGGAGGCATGCGGGTCCTTCGGTTGGAACGGGAAAGCCGGCCGGTTCGCGTGATGCGGACCGGCCGGCCGGGGTACTGCCTACTTCTGGGCTTCGGTTTCCTTCTCCACCGTCGCCAGCGTCTCCTGCAGCTCGGCGGCCGGGGTGGTCGCCAGTACGGCGGAGCCGCCGGAGACCTCGAGCACCCCGTCGGTGACGGCCTGGGTGTTCTGGTAGATCTCGACGAGCTTGTTGTAGGTCTCGTTGTCCTTGTCCTCGGCGCGTGCCGCGAACACGTTCACGTAGGGCAGCGCGGTTTCGTCCGCCGGGTCGTCCTTGATGAGGGCGTCCTCGAACGCGAGGCCGGCCTTCTCGACGAAGTCGTTGTTGACCACGGCGGCGGCGACGTCGGGCAGCGACGTGGCAGTGAGCGACGGCTCGAGAGCCGTCACCTCGACCTTGGACTTGTCGGTGTCGACGTCGTCCAGGGTGGAGAAGATCGTGCCCTCGTCCTTCAGGGTGATGAGGTCGGCTCCCTCGAGCAGCAGCAGTGCGCGGCCCAGGTTGCTGGAGTCGTTCGGAACGGCGACGGTGTCGCCCTTCTTCAGGTCGTCCACGTCGGTGATCTTGCTGGAGTACAGTCCGAGCGGGTAGATGGCCGTCGCACCGATGGGAGTGAGGTCTTCACCGGCGGAAACGTTGTAGTCGGCCAGGAACGCCAGGTGCTGGAACTGGTTGAGGTCGATGTCGTCGTTGGTGAGAGCGGGGTTGGGCTGGTTGTACTCGGCGAAGTCGACGACCTCGATCGTGATGTCCTCGGCGGCTGCGGCCTCGGTGAACTCGGCCCAGTACGGGTCGCTGGCGCCGACGACGCCGATCTTCACGGTGTCGTCATCGCCGCCCGCTCCGCCCGCGCAACCGGCGAGCAGGGTCAGGCTGGCTCCGAGGGCCACGGTGGCGACGAGGCCTTTTTTCACGCTGATGTTCTTCACGCTGTTCTCCACGTTTCGATCGCTGTGGATCCGCCAGGAACAGGCAGATCGCGCCACTATCGACACAATCGTTTCAGGCACAGAGAACACCACGAAGGCTGTGCGCGCGGGAGTCTGTGCTGCGGCGTCGCGTGGCACTCTTCTACGGTAGCCGCAGGACGCCCCGCGAGTGCGCCGCCGGGTCACAGAACGTCACAGGTTCTGCGACGAACGCCGCCCAGTCACAGGATCTGCGACCAGAGCGGCGTTCGACAGTCGGCTGAGGCCGACCGGGTGAAACAGCTGACTCACATCTCGAGCAGCACCGCCAGCTCCACCCAGCGGGTTTCGAAGCCGGCGACGGCGTCCTCGGCCACGGCGACCTCGGCCTGGAGCTTGCCCAGTCCGGTGTAGTCGCTCTGGTCGTGTGCGGCCAGGGAGTTGTGCAGGTCCTTGATCCTGGCCTGCTGCTTGGCGACCTTGCGGTCGATTGAGGCGAGCTCCTTCTGGGCGTTGCGCAGCTCAGCGCCGCCGAGCGCCGGCTTGCCGGAACCCTTGGCCGAGGCCGACGTCGGTGACGCCGCATCCGCCGTGAAGGAGCCGCCGGCGATCTGGCGCTTGCGCAGCTCCAGGTACTGGTCGACACCGCCGGGCAGGTGGTGGAAGCCGCCGTCGGAGACCGCGTACTGGTTGTCGGTGACGCGCTCGATGAGGTACCGGTCGTGCGAGACGACGAGCAGGGTGCCGGGGAAGGAGTC
>JBEVDR010000137.1:0-5207 GCA_040513215.1 Microbacteriaceae bacterium
CCCGCTCGACGGTGAGCTCCCACCCGACCTGATCGAAGACCGTCTCCCATTTCGTGCCCGAGCCGTTGTCGAAAGGCCGTTCCAGCTTGGGCACGCGGTCGATCTCGATGACCGCTCGGCGCAAAGCGCGCGACACCCGGGTCGCGCGCAGCCGGCCGACGGACTCGCCCGACGATGACAGCACGATGCCCTCGAGGCGGGTCCCCTCCGCGTCGGCGAGCGGCCGCAGCTCGACACGGCGCGGTCCCAGGTCGCTCCACGCCCCCGATGCCCGATCGAACGCATGCAGCTCGAACTCGAAATCGACGGCCGGCGGGTCACCCGCGTCGGGGACGAACCTGATCCCGCGCACGTAGAAGCGGTAGTCGTCCCGCGGGAAGATCGGGATGCCGGCGGCTGGCTCCGGTTCCTTCGCGCCGGCCGCGCCCCACGGCCGATGGACGTAGAGGTCGCCGCTGACGGCGAGCAGGTCATCGGCCGTCGAGACCCGGAGCGTGCCGTCGTAGTGCACGTCCGTCCCCGCGCCGGGCGGGTCGATCCGATCCAGCCGAACCAGGTAGCAGCCGGCCAGCGACTCGATCCGGCCGTTGGCGTCGGCGGCCAGCTCATCGAGCGCCGTGGCCGGCGGCGGTGTCGGCTGGAGGTCTCTCGCCGATCCTCGCGTCATGGTGTCCTCCCCAGCCATAGGTCGGCAGCGGCAACGACTTCAATGTTCAACGTCAGCTTGGCGCTCAACCTAGTGATAAGAGCGATGGGGAGCAAGGAAAATACCTCGAGCCCAGATCGCCGTCTCACACCGTGAACGGATGCTGCCCCTCGAACGCGGCGTCCCTCGGTGTCGCCCAGAACAGGTTGGGGGACTGCGTCGAGGGCATGTCGGCGATGATCCGCGCATGCAGATCGGCGTAGTCCGATGACGTCGTCCACTTCATCCGCAGCTCGCGCGTGAAGGCGCCGTTCTGGTGGCCTGACGCATCTGGGCGGCCGTCGCTGGAGGTCTGATTGTCCTGGCATCCCGACAGCAGCAGCACTTTGCACCGCGGGGCGGCGGTGGATGCCGCCGCCCGGCTCAGTGCCGGCGCGTATTCGGTGTCGAGCCTGCGCAGGAAATCCCGGGTGGCGAGCGCCGCGTCGAGCAGACGGGGCTGATCGGTCGCCGTCACCGACCTGCCGACTTCAGGCTGTGGGAGCATGGCGCCGACGACGGATGCCGCCACATTGCGTCCGGCGTCGATGCGATCGTCTCCGTAGCCCCGCAGTACCGGGGCCATCGCATCCGCCAGGGCCACGGCCATCCGCGACACGACGTCGGCGGTCAGCGCACCCGGCGCCGAGTCGAGCGTGCGGCGCGTCGGCTCTTCCGCGAGCTGCGCGAGCATCAGCTCGAGGCTCCGGGTGACGGTGCCGCTGTGGCAGCTGTCGGAGATGACGACGACGCGCACGTCGGGTGCGAACTGCCCCCACAGCGCGTACAGCTCGTTGTCGATGAGCTGCCGGTCCCACAGCACCCACGTCTCGCTGCGTTGGTCGTCTTCTTCGACGTCCGGCACCTGGCTGCCGTGCCCCGAGTAGGTCAGCAGGAAGATGTCGCCGGCGCGCAGCTGGCTCGCCGCCGAGCGGATGCCGTCGATGACGGCCGTCGAGGTGGCCGCGGCATCGAGCAGCTGGCGCACCCGGAACCCCTGGCCGCGGGCGAGGTCCTGCATATCGTTGGCGTCGTTGATGCAGCCGGCGAGCACGGGCACGTGGAAGCTGTAGGCACCCGGATCGACATTGTTGAGCCCGATGTGCAGCGAAAGCCCCGTGGGCGTGTGGCCTGGCGTGACATCGACGTCCAGCACGGCAGCGGTCAGCGCGGCGACGGTCAGCGGACCGACCGCTCCGTCGGGCGCCAGCCCGGCCGAGTTCTGGAATGCGATCACCGCGGCGTGCGTGCGTGGCCCGAAGTCGCCGTCTGCCACGCCCGGGTCGAAGCCCGCCTGGCTGAGCATTTCCTGCAGGCGCCGGACGTCTTCGCCCTTGGCACCCTTTCGCAGCGTGCGAGCGAAGACCGCCCGATTCCGTCCGAGCATGTTTCCGTCCCCTTTCCGGAGGTGTGGCGTGGTGTGGAGGACAGGCGGCGGCGCCGGTCGTGCCGATCACCGCCGACTGAGGTGCCCTGAGGTCGACCTGCTACCAGGTGCTCTCACCGACCTCGCGCCCGCCGAACAAGGAGCTGAAGATCGACGGGGCCGACTGAAGGATGACTGGGACGGCACTGGCCAGAAGGGGGCCGATGAACCGTTCCGACAGCTCCTTGTCCGAGACGACGGGCTCTGGCTGATCGATGCCGCGCTGACGATTGAACGCTTGGACGATGGACGGGACAGCCGAGATGAGCGCGGGGATCGCGGCGGCGAGCAGCGGGAAGAACCGCTGGTTCTCCTCCTCGACAGTGCGGGGCGCCGGCTGGCCCTGGAGCGCGGTCACCACTCCCGGCAGGGCGTCGATCAGCTTCGGCAGCAGCACACCGAGGATCGAGCCGAAGTCGCGCTCGACCGCGTCCGCGTCCCGCTGCTCCGGAATACCGAGCTCGCGCCGGCGCTGCTGGAGCATGCCGAAGATGCCGGTGGCGATCTTCGGCGCCCACGTGGCCGCGACGTTTGCGATGAGGCCGCCGAGGAAGCGCTGTTGGTCTTCGGCCGACGGCGCGCTCGGCGCCGCACCCTGGTCGTAGGCCAGGTCGCGTTGACCCCCACCGCCTACCTCGGCGGTTGCGAGACTCCTCGCGATGTTGTCGACCAGTTTGCGGGTCTCCTTGTCGAGATCGGGCGTTGCGGCTGTTGCGGTAGCCATTTCAAACTCCTTTCTAGAAGGGCGCGTGTCATCCCTCGGACGCCTCGCCCTGACGCATTGTTCGCATTGATTTCATCGCCGATCAATCGCGATGATCAGCGAGAGTAGAAGGGGACGGTCAGGATGGACAATTCGTAGAATTACCGAGTTGAAATGTCTCAGGGGCCGCGGACTACATTGTTGGCATGGCAATCAACGGGGGTTTGAGTGCTACTGCGATCCTGGTCCTGGTGTCCGACGGACTGCGCGCGATCGATCATGGCGAAGTGCCCTGGTGGGACGTGTGTCGCGGGCTGGGAGTCGCCTTCGGTGGAGCCACGGTCGCCTACGTCGAACTGCTCAACGACCGCCAGGAGTGCAAGGTCAGAGCGTGGTCGGCGCCGTCTTTGGCCGCCCATCCGCCGGCGGACCTGCCGCGCGCCGGCCCGCTGCGCGAGGAGGATCCGGCCCTGCTCCTGCGGCACGGCAGCGACCGTCGCACCTGGCAGGAACGTCTGGGACGACCTGGCTCGAGCCCGAGTCAGTTCGCGATCGTCGGCATCCCGGTGGCGCAGCTGGATGCGCACGCGCTCGTGGTCACCCTCGTCCGAGCGGACGCGTTCACGGCCGACGAGATGGATGCGCTCGAAGACCTGCGCCTCGCCCTCGCGCCGTTTCAGATGCACGTCCGGTTATGGCAGTCACATGTGCGGCCGCGGTGCAGGCAGGTCGGTGATCACCCCGGCGACGTGAGCCCACCGCCCTTGACCCGGCGCGAGATCCAAGTGCTCGAGCTGCTGAGTGAAGGTCTGCTGGCCACCACGATCGCCGCGCGCCTCGCGGTCTCCGACCGCACCGTGCACGCGCACCTCGGGAGTGCATATCGCAAGCTGAGCACCCACGATCGCCTTTCGGCGGTGAACATCGCGCGCGACTGGGGCCTCCTGTCGAAGTGACGGCCCGCCTTCAGCGTTCGCTGTAGCGCTCGAGCACCTGGCGCGAGATCCGACCGCGCGCCGACACCGCCATGCCCTGCTCAGCCGCCCAGGCCCGCACCTCGGCGGCATCCGCTCTGCGTCGGGCGGGCTTCCTGCGGGATGCTGCCCCGCCGTTCGTTTCGCGTGCCGCACCGATGAACGGCGCGAGCGCGTCGGTCAGCGCCGCGAGGTTCTCGCGGGCGAGATCGATCTCGTAGCTGGCGTCGCGCAGGCTGAAAGCCACCGTCTCGGCTCCCTCCGAGCCGTCGATGTCGTCGAGGACGCTGACGACCGTCTTAGTGACCATTTAACCCTCCCGTTGTCTGGACGCTCGTCGAGCGTCATTCGCTCGGACGCGGTGCGGCAGGAGCGAACGAATTCGGATGCGCCGGGTTTCGGGTTCGGCGCACGCGCGCAACAATGCGCGCACCAGTAAAATTACCCGCAAACTGCATTCCTGCCAAGAGTGCGGAATGCGCAGAAGTACGGTGTACTGACATTCGCCGCGTGGTGCAGGAATGTCACCGTGCAGGAATGCGCTCACTCCGCAGCCCGGCATTCGACCGCGGTCAACCAGTTGGCGCGGCGTGTGCCCCGCATTCGACGTGCGGCGGCTCCGGTCGACGCACCGAAAGGTTCCCACCCCCTCCGGCAGTCCGGACCCAGGAGCCGCTGCGAGCACCAGCCGTGAGCGCCGGGGACAATTGGGAGTGACAACGACAGTGAGGGAGGCAGATCGGATGGATCACTCACACGGCGCCGGCGTCAACCGGGCCGCTGCAAGCGCGACGTTGCATTGCCTCACCGGCTGCGCCATCGGCGAGGTCCTGGGATTCATCATCGGCGCTGCCGTGGGGCTGAGCGCAGGCTGGACGATCGTGCTGGCGGTCGCCCTGGCGTTCCTGTTCGGCTACAGCCTCAGCATCCTGCCGCTGCTGCGGGCCGGGCTGGCGGTGTCAGCCGCGCTGGGCCTCGTGCTCGCCGCCGACACCCTGTCGATCGCCACGATGGAGATCGTCGACAACCTGGTCATGCTCGCCATCCCCGGTGCGATGGAGGCGGGCATGGACAACCCGCTGTTCTGGGCATCGATGACCTTCGCCCTCGGTGTTGCGTACCTCGTGGCGTACCCCGTCAACAGGCTTCTGCTCAAACGAGGCAAGGGTCACGCGATCGTGCAGCGGTATCACCACGGTGGCGTTTCAGGAGAAGCGAAGGGGTGGCGGCGCAGAATCCCACAAGTGAGCTCGGCCACACTCGCGGCACTCATTCTCGCCTTCATGCTGGGTGGGTTCACCGCAGCGGTCGGTGCACAGCTCTCGGATGACACGTCAGAGGGCGGCCATGCAGCCATAGTCAATTCGATGGACCGCGCCTTCGCGTCCTGACCCGCTCCTGCGCTCGGCGGCTTCCCCG
>JBEVDR010000138.1:0-9481 GCA_040513215.1 Microbacteriaceae bacterium
CGTGCGGGCAAGCCCGTCGACGAGCCGGATCAGCGGACGAGCACTGCGCGAAAGACCACCGCATCGGCTCAATCCGGGGCCAAGAAACCGGCACGACGCCCCACGGCGTCGCGGGCTTCCTCCGCGGTCCCCACCACGGTGACGCCCGAGACCGGTGCCACAACGTCGGAGCAGTCGCTGACGGATGCCGCGACTGACGCGGCCACGGACGGTACCCCGAACGCTCCGGCTCCGGTCGCCGAGGACGACACCACGAACGCCCCCGCCCGGAAGACCCCACAGCCGCGCGCGCCGAGGAAGACGACATCCGGCGCCTCCGCTGCGAACAAGACGCCCGCCAAGCGGGCCCCGGCCAAGCGAACCCCCACCAAGACGGCGCCGAAACGCCCGGACAAGCCCGCCGCACCGGCGGCCGAAGTGGTGCTGCGAATCGAGGGGCTCAGCAAGCGGTTCGGCGACACCGTTGCCGTGAACGGCATCAACCTTGAAGTGCGCGCAGGTTCGTTCTTCGGACTGGTCGGCCCCAACGGTGCAGGCAAGACGACGACCCTGTCGATGGTCACCGGCTTGCTACGCCCGGATTCCGGGCTGGTCACCATCCACGGCGCCGATGTCTGGAACAACCCGGTCGTCGCCAAACGCAACATGGGCGTGCTGCCCGACCAGCTGCGCCTGTTCGACCGGCTGACCGGCGCCCAGCTGCTGCACTACGCCGGCACGCTGCGCGGTCTCGACCGGGACAGTGTCAGGGTGCGCAGCGCCGACCTGGCGAACGCGTTCGGGCTCACCGACGCGCTCGACCGCCTGGTCACCGACTACTCGGCGGGCATGACGAAGAAGATCGCGCTGGCTTCCGCGATGATCCACTCGCCGCGCGTACTGGTGCTCGATGAGCCGTTCGAGTCGGTCGACCCGGTGTCGGCCGCGAACGTGATCGAGATCCTGCAGCGCTACGTGAAGGCCGGCGGCACCGTGGTGCTGTCGAGCCACAGCATGGACTTGATCCAACGCATCTGCGACTCGGTCGCCATCGTCGTGCACGGCGACGTGCTGGCCACCGGCACGATGCGCCAGGTACGCGGCCGCAAGTCGCTCGAGGACCGATTCGTCGAGCTCGCCGGTGGTCGCAGGGCAGCGGAGGGCATGGAGTGGTTGCACAGTTTCTCCGACTGAAGCTGCGACTGCTCGCCAACTCCCTGAAGCGCAGTCCGTGGCAGGTGGCCGGCACGCTCATCGGATTGCTCTATGGGCTGGGATTCGCCGTCGTCGGGTTTGCCGCGCTAGTCGCACTGCGCCTGGTCGAGATCGACACGGCACGGGCGATCGTCGTGACCGCCGGCACGTTGATCGTTCTCGGCACGTTCATCGTGCCGCTGTTCTTCGGAATCGATGACCCGCTCGACCCGCGCAAGTTCTCCCTGTTCGGCATCAACACCACTCAGCTTGCGACCGCGCTCGCGGTTAGCACCCTCGTCGGGGTGCCCGCCCTTGTCGCCGCGGTTATTGGTGTGGGGCAGGTCGTCACCTTCAGCCGCACCGTGCTCGGCACGCTGCTGGCGCTGATCGCCATCCCGATCATCGTCGCCACCTGTCTGCTCGCCGCCAGGGTCGCCACATCGATCGGCGCATTCGCGCTCGGCAGCCGCCGGGCGCGGGATGCCACCGCCCTCGTCGCCGTGGTCGGCCTGATGCTGCTCGCTCCCGCGTTCATCCTGCTGAGCGAGGTGGACTGGCTGGCCGATGGCGTCGTCGTGCTGAGTGCGTTCGCGGATGTCGCGAGCTGGACGCCCCTCGGGGCCGCTTGGGCCGGCCCCGCCGATGCCGCCGCGGGCGACGTCGGCCCGGCACTACTGAAGACCCTCATCTCGGCCGGATTCGTCGCCCTGCTCTGGCTCACCTGGCGCGCGCTGGTCGCGCACATGCTCGTCACGCCGCAGCGTGAAGCCGCCGCCTCGCAGTACAGCGGAATCGGCTGGTTCGGCCGCCTCGGCGAGAGCCCGGCCGGCGCGATCGCCGCCCGCAGCATCACCTACTGGATGCGCGACGCCCGGTACAAGGTGTCCCTGGTGATCATCCCCATCGTGCCGTTGATCATGGTGGTGCCCCTCACCATCGCCGGCGTGCCAACCGAGATGATCGCACTGCTGCCTGTTCCGGTGGTGGCGTTGTTCCTCGGCTGGTCGATCCACAATGACGTGGCCTACGACAACACCGCACTGTGGCTACACATTGCCTCGAACACGAGCGGCCGTGACGACCGGATCGGCCGCGTGCTGCCCGCGCTGGCGCTCGGGGTTCCGCTGACTGTCGCCACCTCGGTGCTGTGCACCTGGCTGTACGGCGACTGGTCGGTGCTGCCGGCGATGTGCGGGGTCGGCCTGGGCATCCTGCTGGTCGGCCTCGGTCTCTCCAGTGTCATGTCCGCGGCGTTCCCCTACCCGGCGGTGCGCCCGGGCGACAGCCCGTTCACCCAGCCGCAGTCGGGCGGCACGGCGTCTGCCCTGATTCAGACGGTGTCATTCTTCGCCAGCATCCTGCTCGCGGGGCCCGCGTTGGCACTGGGCGTCGCCAGCCTGTTCCTGGACGGCTGGTACAACTGGGCGACCCTGATCGTCGGTGTCGTGTTCGGTGCGATCGTGTTGTGGGGTGGCATCCATTTGGGCGGGCGATTGTTCGAACGTCGCGCGCCCGAGCTGCTCGCCTTCACGCAGCGAAACTGACCCCGCGCGAACTACCATGGGTGGATGAGCAGTACCGACAACGACCACAGCGGCGGGGGAACCGACGTTCTCGACCGCGAACTCGAAAAGCTGCTGAATGAGGAGCAGCTCGAGGATGGCGACCACGATCGGTTCTCGCACTATGTGCCGAAGAACAAGATCGTCGAATCGGCCATGACCGGCAAACCGGTCCGCGCCCTGTGCGGCAAGAAATGGCTGCCCGGTCGCGACCCCGAGAAGTTTCCTGTGTGCCCCGCTTGCAAGGCGATCTACGAGAAGCTCAAGGAGTAGGCATGGCGAAGACGGCGGTCCATTTCGGTGCGGGAAACATCGGGAGGGGGTTCGTCGCACAGTTCCTCCGTGCCTCCGGCTACGAGGTCGTCTTCGCTGATGTGAGCGATGAGCTCATCGAGGCGCTGCAGGCGCAGCCCAGCTACCAGGTGCACGAGGTGGGCGAGGACGCCCAGGTGCGCACCGTCGACGGGTACCGTGCCATCAACAGTCGCAGCCACGAGGCAGACGTCATCGCCGAGATTGCGGCGGCCGACATCGTCACGACCGCGGTCGGCGCCCGCGTGCTGCCGTTCGTGGCGCCCCTGATCGCCGCGGGCCTGGCCGCCCGCACGGACAGTTCTCCGCTGACCGTGATCGCGTGTGAGAACGCGATCAACGCAACCGACACACTTGCCGCAGACGTGCGCCGGCTGAACCCCGAGCCGAACGCCGTCTTCGCAAACTGCGCCATCGACCGCATCGTGCCGGAACAGCGCGCCGGCGGTCTCGACGTCACGCTCGAGTCGTTCTTCGAATGGGTGGTCGACCGCACCCCGTTCCATGGCCGAGAGCCCGACCTGTTCGGGGTGACCTGGGTCGATGACCTCACCCCCTTCATCGAGCGCAAGCTGTTCACCGTCAACACCGGCCACGCCACCGCGGCCTACCACGGGCATCTGCAGGGCATCACGACGATCCGCGAGGTGCTCGCCACGCCGGCTCTGCAAGAGGAGGTGCGGGCGGTGCTGGATGAGACCAAGACACTGCTGGTGGCCAAGCACGGGTTCACGGATGACGAGCAGCAGTCGTACATCGACAAGACCCTCGCGCGAATCTCGAACCCCCACCTGCCCGATACCTGCGAGCGGGTGGGTCGAAACCCGCTGCGCAAGCTCAGTCGCCACGAACGATTCATCGGCCCCGCCGCGCAACTCGCCGAGCGCGGCGTGGCGACTTCCGCGCTGCTGCGGGCGATCGGTGCGGCGTTGCGGTTCGACGTGCCCGACGACGCGGAAAGCGTCGAACTGCGGGCGCTCCTGGCCAGCGATCGCAGCCCCGCCGAGCTCGTCGTGGAGATCACCGGCCTCGACCAGGAACATCCCCTGTTCGCGGCGGTCCTCGAGGCGATGGAGGACAGCGTGCCCCGCGGCTCGGTCTCGAAGGACTCCACCGACCATTAAGCTCGAAGTATGAGCACCGACCCCGACGAGGAAGCCCTCAGTTGGGCAGGCGACTCGCAGCGTGACCTCCCGCCGCGTGTGCGCGCGACGTCGGAGGACGATTCCGACGAGGCTGCAGACGACGCCACCGATTCCCCCGATGACCGCCCCACCACCGGTTCGGTGCTGCTCGTGGGGTACGGCATCATCGGCGGCATCTACCTGCTCTACACGGTCGGCTGGGTGATCGCGATCACGCGCGACCCGTTCACCATGGCGACCCTGTTCGCCGAGATCATGTCGCAGTTCGGCGAGTTCCTCGCGATCGCAGCGCCTGCGGTCTGGATGGCGAGCACGTTCCTGCTCACCCGCGGTCGGTCGACCGTGACGCGGCTCGGCTGGCTGCTCGCCGGCGTGGTGCTGCTGGTGCCCGTTCCGCTGGTGCTGGGGGGATTCTAGAAATGTCGGATGCCGTTGACCCTGCCGTCCTCGACCGCCCGCGCCTCGCGTGGCCGGCGCTTCTGCTCCTGATCGCCTTCGGGGTGCTCTACGCCTACGACCTGTGGGAGGCGATCGAGATCCTGGTGGTCGCCCCGGCCACGTTCACGAGCGTCGGCGCCCCGGTGCCGTGGACCGCGTTCATCGCCAACTCCGTGGTTCCGGTCGCCGCGTTCACCCTGGCCGCAGTGCTCGGCCGGCGCCGTCCGCCGCTGCAGAAGACGGCCCTGCTGGTGGCCGGATTGTGTCTGGTCGCAGTGCTCAGCCTCAGCCTCACCGCCTACGTGCGGGCGGGCGGTCTGTAGCCCGGTAAACTGCGTGGGGTTCCCTCCCCTCTCGCAAAAGGACACCGACGTGGCAAAGCCGATCGTGCTGATCGCAGAAGAACTCTCGCCCGCTACCGTTGAGGCTCTCGGCCCCGACTTCGACGTGCGTTCCGTTGACGGAACTGACCGACCTGCCCTGCTCGAAGCCCTCTCCGACGCGAGCGCGATCCTGGTGCGCTCCGCTACGCAGGTCGACGCCGAGGCCATCTCCGCCGCGCCGCTTCTCAAGGTGATCGCCCGCGCCGGGGTCGGCCTCGACAACGTGGACATCAAGGCCGCGACATCCGCCGGTGTCATGGTTGTCAACGCACCCACCTCCAACGTGGTGAGCGCCGCAGAACTCGCGATCGGCCACCTGCTGTCGCTCGCCCGGTTTATCCCCGACGCCAACCACTCGGCGAAGGCGGGCGAGTGGAAGCGCTCCAAGTTCACCGGCGTCGAGATGTACGAGAAGACCATCGGCGTCGTCGGCCTCGGCCGGATCGGCACCCTGGTTGCCCAGCGTCTCGCCGGGTTCGGTGCCAACCTGGTCGCCTACGACCCCTACGTGACGCCCGCCCGCGCTCAGCAGCTCGGTGTCACCCTGCTCACCCTCGACGAGCTGATGGAGCAGGCCGACTTCATCAGCATCCACATCCCGAAGACGCCGGAGACCACCGGCCTGATCGGCGCGGAGCAGTTCGCCAAGGCGAAGCCCAGCCTGCGCATCGTGAACGCCAGCCGTGGCGGCATCATCGACGAGGATGCCCTGTACGCGGCGCTCAAGTCGAACCGCATCGCCGGCGCCGGCCTCGACGTGTTCGTCAACGAGCCGCCGAAGAACTCGCCGCTGCTCGAGCTCGACAACATCATCCTCACCCCGCACCTCGGTGCCTCCACCGATGAGGCGCAGGAGAAGGCTGGCGTGTCCGTCGCGAAGTCGGTGCGTCTGGCGCTCGGCGGCGAGCTGGTTCCGGATGCCGTGAACGTGGCCGGCGGCGTCATCGACCAGTCGGTGCGCCCCGGCATCCCGCTGATGGAGAAGCTCGGCCAGGTCTTCAGCGGCCTGGTGGACAGCCCGCTCACCAGCGTCGACGTGGAGGTGCGCGGCGAGATCGCCGAATTCGATGTCAGCGTGCTGAAGCTTGCCGCGTTGAAGGGCATCTTCCTCAACATCGTCAGCGAGCAGGTCAGCTACGTGAACGCCCCGCTGCTCGCCGAACAGCGCGGCATCGAGGTGCGCCTGATCACCGAGTCGGCCAGTGAGGAATACCGCAACCTGCTGACGATCCGCGGCGCGCTGAGCGACGGCTCGCAGATCTCGGTCTCGGGCACCCTCACCGGAACCAAACAGATCGAGAAGATCGTCGAGGTCAACGGCTACGACGTCGAGGTGCCGATGTCGAAGCACCTCATTGTGATGCTCTACACCGACCGCCCCGGCATCGTTGCGATCTACGGCAAGGAGTTCGGCGAGGCGCAGGTCAACATCGCCGGCATGCAGATCGCCCGCCACGAGGCCGGCGGCAAGGCGCTGAGCGTGCTTGTCGTGGACTCGAAGGTTCCCGAGAGCCTGCTGGCCAAGGTCGCGCAGGAAATCGACGCCGACCTGCTGAAGGAAATCGACGTCGTCGAGTAGCCGCTTCCGCAAAAATGGCCCATGTCCTCAGCGGACATGGGCCATTTCTGCAGGATCGTGCGGGTTAGCGCCCGAACTCTGGCGCTACCAGAAGACGGCGATCACGATGTTCGCGATCGTGAGCAGGCCGATCGTGCCGAGTATCGGCACCGCCACTCGGTCCTTCTTACGGTTGAGCAGGGCCAGCACGTAGATGACCAGCACGATCACCAGCTTCACGGCAATCTTGGCGTTGTCGACCTCGCCCAGCTCGCCCATCTGGATAACGCCCACCAGCAGCACCCCGGTGACCAACTGGGTGAGTGCGCCGTGCAGGATAGCCGGGTTGATGCGAACCGCGCCGGTCTTGAAGCCCGACATCTGGGTGAGGAACCCGCCCAGCAGCGAGGCGAGGCCGATGAAGTGCAGGACGAGCAGGATGTTGCGAAGGATTTCCATGCGTCCAGCCTATTGACGTTCGCTCAGCCTCTGCGACGGCTCGGCTCGTGCCCGCGCGGGTCGGACGCGTCGGGGAACAGCAAAGCCGGGCCGCAGGGCGCGGCCCGGCCTCGGGTGAGGTGCGCGATCGATTACAGCGGATCGCTGAGGTTCTCGCGACGCGTCACCTGCTCGCCGCTCGCGGGGTCAACCGCGGAGCGGGTGGTGCTGATGGACTGGCGACGACGAGCCAGCAGGGTGATCCCGATGATCACGGTGATCAGGCCGGCGGCCATGAGAATCCAGCCGACGGTCGACAGGGCGATCCAGTCGAGCGTGACGTTGACAGCAAACGCCAGGATCGCGCCGACAACAAACAGGAAGACTCCAAATCCAATGCTCATGGTGCACGTTCCTCCAATTTCCAGTGGTCGCGCCACCAGCGAGGATCTCTCGCGAGGCTGCCACCGCCCCAGCTTAGTGAAAATGACCCCCCAACGAGGGGTTAATTTGCAAAGGCTCTGGCGGGACTAGCCTTTACTCATGTCTCGAACCATCGATCTCGCAGTGATTCCGGGCGACGGAATCGGCCCAGAAGTTATCGCTGAAGCGCTCAAGGTGCTGCACGCCGCCGTGCCAAACGACGTCACCGTGGACGTCACCGAGTACCCGTTTGGTGCTGCTCATTACCTGGCAACGGGCGAGATCCTCGCCGATGAGAGCCTCGCCGCGCTGAAGAAGCACGAGGCAATTCTGCTCGGCGCGGTTGGCGGCGACCCGCGTGACCCGCGCCTGGCCGGCGGCATCATCGAGCGTGGCCTGCTGCTGAAGCTCCGCTTCGCCCTGGACCACTACGTCAACCTGCGCCCGACCACGCTGTTCCCGGGCGTGTCCTCACCGCTTGCTGCGCCCGGCGATGTCGACTTCGTTGTCGTGCGTGAGGGCACCGAGGGCCCGTACGTCGGCAACGGCGGCGCCATCCGGGTAGGAACCCAGCACGAGATCGCCAACGAGGTGAGCGTCAACACCGCATTCGGTGTCGAGCGCCTGGTGCGCTTCGCATTCGAGACGGCGAACCGGCGCCAGGCCAAGAAGCTGACCCTCGTGCACAAGACCAACGTGCTCGTGAACGCCGGCGGACTCTGGCAGCGAACCGTCGACGCGGTCGCCGCCGAATACCCGGATGTCGCGGTCGACTACCTGCACATCGACGCGGTGACGATTTTTCTTGTCACGAATCCGGGTAGATTTGACACCATCGTCACGGACAACCTCTTCGGCGACATCATCACAGACCTGGCCGGCGCAATCAGCGGCGGCATCGGTCTGGCCGCCTCAGGCAACATCAACCCGGAGGGTGCCTTTCCCAGCATGTTTGAGCCGGTTCATGGTTCCGCGCCCGACATTGCCGGTCAGCAGAAGGCAGACCCGACAGCAGCGATCCTCTCGGTCGCGCTGCTGCTCGAGAACCTCGGACTCGCGGATGCCGCAGCCCGAGTGAGCGCGTCGGTAACCGCTGACCTGGCCGCTCGCGGCAGCGCAGCGCGTTCCACCGCCCAGGTCGGTGACGCGATCGCTGCAGCGGTCGCCCGCACCGCATCCGCCGTGACACAGAACTAAAGCACTACATCCAAAGGACATTCATGGACGCCCCCATCGCACCAGCCACTGATCTCGAGTTCGCTATCACCAGGAACCTCGCCGCGAAGGGTGCCGCCGAACGAGCAGCGGTGCTTGCCGACCCGGGATTCGGTACACACTTCACCGACCACATGGTCGACATCTGCTGGTCGCAGAAGGGCGGATGGCACCGTCCGCGCGTGCAGCCATACGGCCCGATCCCGCTCGACCCCGCCGCCGCGGTGCTGCACTACGGCCAGGAGATCTTCGAGGGGATCAAGGCCTCCCGCCACGCGGACGGATCGATCCATACCTTCCGCCCCGACCAGAACGGGCGCCGACTGCAGCGCTCCGCGCGTCGGCTCGCGCTTCCCGAGCTGCCGGTGTCCTACTTCATCCAGTCGCTGCGCGAGCTCATCGCGGTCGACGGCGCCTGGGTGCCCAGCGGCGAGGACCAGAGCCTGTACCTGCGGCCGTTCATGTTCGCCAAAGAGGCGTTCCTCGGCGTGCGTCCCGCGCAGAAGGTCGCGTACTACGTCATCGCCTCGCCGGCGGGCGCCTACTTCAAGGGCGGCGCCAAGCCCGTCTCGATCTGGCTCAGCGAGGACTACGCGCGCGCCGGCAAGGGCGGCACGGGCGCCGCGAAGACCGGTGGCACTTACGCCGCGAGTCTGCTGCCGCAGTCCGAGGCGTGCGAGAACGAGTGCGACCAGGTCGTGTTCCTCGACCAGGACCGCAACGTCGAAGAGCTCGGCGGCATGAACGTCGTGTTCGTCTACAAGGACGGCACGATCGTGACTCCGCAGTCTCCGTCGATCCTCGAGGGCATCACGCGCGATTCGATCCTGC
>JBEVDR010000139.1:0-2692 GCA_040513215.1 Microbacteriaceae bacterium
TCCTGCTTCGGAGCCGACGTGGCCCTGGTCGCATACAGGCCGGCGGTATCGGTTGGTGCTATCGCGTCGATGGGCACAGGCGTTCTCCTTCTCTTTAGACGGTGATGTCGAGGGTCGACGTTGCGGTCGCCGAGTGCGTCGAGCGCTGCTCTGGAACCGGGGCGGTAACGGCGGCATGGTCCCTGGGGGGGTCTCGGAGCGGTGCCCGCTCGTGCCTGCTGTCTTGCGCGTCCTTCGACGACAGGTCGAGTGACGCCGAGAGGCCGCCACCGGCGAGGTCGCGGCGTAGGTCGGTCAGGATCTGTCGCAGGGCATCCCGGCCGCCGTCGGACGGCGAGAACAGTTCGATTCGGATGTCGTCCGCAGTGATGACGGCGCGGACGGTGACCGGGCCAAGGTTCTCCGGGGTCACCTGCACAGTCATCACGTGCTCGCCCGGCCGGGCCCCGGCGAGGCTGAACAGCGGCTGCGCCAACTGGGTGTTCAACGACGGAGCGGGAGCAGGAGGCGCCGCGGGTGCTGGCGCAGACGGCGCAGCTGTTGGAGCGGCCGGGGCGGTGGCGATCGGCGCTGAGACGACGGATGCCGGTGCCTGCGCTGCCGGTTCTGCGGCGGCCGGCTGGCTTCCGGCGAGAGCCGGCGCACGCACAGATGTCGGCGCTTCGGCTGGGTGGGACGCCGCCGGATTGGATGCGGTCACTGTCGGGAGGTCGTCCTGGCCGTTCGCTGCCGTCAACGGGGCGGTCGTCACACCGGGGACCTCTCCACGCGTGCCGTTCGGAGCCGGTGTTCCCGCTACCGGTCCCGGTGCCGCAGTCGGCTGCGGTACCGGGGAGCCGGCGTCGGGCGTGGCCGCCGCCGTTTCGGGTGCCGATGAGTCCTGCATGGACGTCGGCAGCGCGGAGGGGGACAGCGCGGCCGGTGCTGGGCTCACAATCGGTTCAGTTGACGTTGTCGCCGGAGCGGCCGTGTCGAGCAGAACGCCGTCGCCCGCAGGAGCGCCCGCGAGGGCGGTGTCGTCGACGCCCGGCGAAGCGGGCTGCGCGGCGGTGAGAACCGGACTCGTCGCCTGAGCACCCTGAGCTGCCGGGGGCGTTGTTTCCGTGGCAGTCCCCGCGTGGGTGGCGGGTGCTGGGGGCTCCGGTGCGATTGCCGGTGCCGGTGCCGTGCCCTCGACAACAGTGCCCGCGACAAGAGTGCTTCCAGGAACGAGAACCGTTCCCGCGACGGCGACGGCGGCATTCACCGACGCGCCGGAATCCGTTGTGCCGGCTACCCCGGTCCCTGCCGAACCACTTTCGGCATTCGGAATGGCCTGGCCGGTGGGCCAGGCCATGAGCGCCGGGGCCGGTGCGCTTGCCGAGAGGTCTTGGTCGCCGGCCGCCGCGTCGGAGCTTGCGGGTCGCGATGCATCCGCCTGCAGAACGCCTTCGAGGACCGAGGCGAAGGCTCCCGCTTCTGCCGGGTTACTCGCCGCGGTCAGCCCGGTCGACGCTGTCCGGGCCGACGGTGGTGCTGAGATGAGGGTCACCAGGAGCCTCCGGTCAATGCGGCCCGCTGCGTGGCAGCGAGAAACGAGTCGATGTTTCCAGCGGATGCCGCGGCGGGAGCGGCCGCCGGCGACGGAACGAGGCGGCGGATCGTCTCGATATCGGAGTCCTTCCGCCAGTTCTCGGTGAGCGTCACCGTGGTCCCTGGTCGCGGCGCGTGGATCACCTGGTTGTTCCCGGCGTAGATGAGGATGTGACCGCTGCCTTTGGCGACGATGAGGTCGCCCGGCTGGGCATTGGCGAGTGAGCCGACTTCGGTGCCGACCTTGGCCTGGTCGGGAACGACCCGGGGCAGGTCGATGCCGAGGTCGGCGTACACCCGCTGCACGAGGCCGGAGCAGTCCATACCGGTGGAATCCTCGCCGCCGAAGACGTACGGCACGCCGAGGTACTTCTTCGCCGTGGCGACGACATCGGCACCGGTGGCGTCGCCCGTCGCGAGCGGGGTGCTGACAGCATCCGCCCTGGTTGTTCCGGTGATGGTCGACAGGGTTTTTGCGAAGTCGGTGGAGGCCGGAGTGGGGGCGGTGGATGCGGCCTTGCTCGCCCGGGCGCCCGGCGTCAGCGCGACGAGGGTGGACTGGATTTCGGAAATGCGCCCGGTCGCTTCGAGAAGGCTCATGCTGTCGCTTCTCCCTTCGCCGCGAACCAGGAGCGGGATGCGATCTCGTCGAGCACGATCTGTTCAGCGTGCAGGTCCTGCTGTGCCATGAGTTCGCCGTGCCGCAGCTCGAGCTTCTCAATGCGGACGGACTGTGAGCGCGCCGCCGCGAATTCGGCAGCGGACTGGTCGGCTGCGGATTGCCGGAGCACCGCGAGGGCGTTCAACTCGGCGAGCATGCTGCGCGAGGAGGCGCGCGCCGTGCTCACCGCGTGGAGCGCGGCGGTGTTCGAGACGACGGTTCCGTTGTTGTCGAGCGAGCTGCGTACCAGGGCGGTCCGCTCGGCGTTCTCGCGCACACGAGCGTTGGCGGCGGCGAGGCTGCCCGCAGCCTGGTCTTCGCGAATCCGGCGCAATCGCAGCAAGCCAGCCAGTGAAAACGTTCGAGTCATGCTGATCCTCCAAGAAGTCGGTTGAGCCTGATCAGGTGGTCCCAGGTGTCGCGCGCAGGAGTCTGTTCGTCCATCCGCTGCTGCAGGAA
>JBEVDR010000140.1:0-4663 GCA_040513215.1 Microbacteriaceae bacterium
TGTCTACGTCGCCGGCGGCCATGAGCGCCGGAGCGCAACGACGAGAAGCCAGACGCTCCAAACGACGATCAGCACGATGCCAGCACGGGTGGGAATGCTGTTGGCCGGCGAGAAGCCGCTTGCGCCGATGATCCACCCTTGGGCGAGGTATGCCACCCCAGACAGTGCCATCAGGTAGCCGATCGCCCGAGTGACTCGAGCGGTCCCGATGATTACGGCACCGAACAGGATGAACGCCACCCCCAACATAAAGCTGTGATAGCTCCGCACGCCCCATTCGAGCCAGCGCACTGCCTCCGCTGCGGCGAAGTACGAGGCCTGCTCTGGGCCGGAGGAAGTCGACCAGGCGTCGACGGTGTGCTTAAGGGCGACGCCATCAACGGCCTGCAACACCGCGTACGCCGCCAACGCGACGACCGCGGACAGCGCCCCGAACCTGTTGAGCCACATCGCGGCGCGCGTCGGCGGATGCAGGGCAACGTACAGGGCGACCAGACCGGCCACGAGCACTGCCATCCCCACGAACTGGCCAAGGTGCACCGCGGTCCACAGGTCGCTGGCGGCATACACGGCGAAGACCGCGGCATGGTCGTTGGCGTCGGCGCCCTCAGCATGAAGCAGCCCGGCCAGCGCCGAGACGACAACTCCGATCAGTATCAGCACGGCCGCCAAACGGAGCACGCCTCGTTCGTGTCTCCCGATTGATTCTTGGTCACCCATCAGAACTCCTCACCACCGGCGAAGCCGAATCTGCGTCAGTCCCAGGGATATCGCGGAAATAGTCCGTCCCTCGCTGCCTGCGTGTCAAGCCCTGGGCTGGCTCGCACCCACCTGCGGAGCTCAGGCGGGCGGGAACGCTGACGCCAGGATTCGATGACGTGCTCGGCCAGTGCGGCATCGATGTGGCCAGGCTTTGAAACGCGTTCTGCTGCCTTCTTCGGCCAGATGACCTGCAGGCAGGCAATGGTGAAGTCTCCCCCAATGAGCGGCCAGTCGCCCTCCACGAAGCAGAGCATTCCTGTGACAGGAATCTGATTGTCTTCGGCGCCTCCGCCGCTTCACCCTTCGCGCCGATGACACTAGGGCCTGAGCAACAGTCAGCACAGCGCTCAGCGGATCGACGGGCGCAAGCGGTCGGGTGAGGTCTGCTGGTCACCCCGTTCGTGGCCACCGTTGTGCACGAGGGGGCAACAGCGGTAGAGATGGCGTAGCGCACGTGCGGCGAATCCCGGCTCCGGCTCCAGTGCTGGCACCGAAACGGAGGTCACATGGAGATCGGCACGGTCATCGTGGCAGTCGGCCAGGTCGTGGATGTCATCGGCGTGCTTGCGATCATTGTGGGAGTGATCTACGCGGTCGTGGACGCAGGCCTGCGCAGCTTGCGCAGGCAGACGCCGATCTACACCCGATTCCGTCGAGTGCTCGGGCGTGCCATTCTGCTTGGCCTCGAGTTCCTGGTCGCGGCCGACATCATCCGCACGGTCGCAGTCACGCCAACGCTCCAGTCCGTCGCCGTGCTCGGCGGCATCGTGCTCATCCGAACCTTTCTGAGCTGGGTACTGCAACTGGAAATCAGCGGCAGGTGGCCGTGGCAGAAGCCGACAGAGCCGACGACCGAATCGGTCGAGGGCTCCGTTTGAGTGGCACCTCGGTTAACCGTCGCGCGAACCGCAAGATCGTGCTGTGATGTAAACATCGCAGCTAGGGAAAGCGCCGGTGGTAGGCATGAGCGAATTGGGTTGGGTGCTATTAGCACTCGCAACGATCATCTTCGCTGAGGTTGTCGCGGTCGTGGTCATCGTGCGAATGCTATTCAAACGCATTCGCGCCAGCCGTGCCCTGGGCGGCGCAGTGCTTCGTACGCGCGCCCGCTTCAGTTTGGGCGCCCACCAGAAGGTTCTGAAACTGCGGGTCCGACTCAGGGAGACCCTCGACAGCGGGCAGGCGGCCATCGACCTCGCGGGGCACACCGACGGTCCGCACGGTGATGTTCCACGACTCTTCCGTCGCATCCACAGCGCGGGTGAGACGCTGGAACAGCAGTTGCGGCTCATGGAGAGCGAGAAGGATGCCGCCGTGCTTGCCGAAGAACTACCGGTGGCCAGCCGACGGGTCGACGAGGTGGCTGGGCTGGTGCGCCGGCTGCGCTCAGCTGTCGCGACGGGTCTGGACGGCGTGACCGATGACAACCTGACCACGCTCCGCTTCGACGTGGATCGGGAGGTGGCCGCGTTGCATGCCGGAGCTCAGGAGCTGCACGCACTCAACGGGAACGATGTTCTGCCCGAGTCGCAGCCGCAGCTATTGACGGATCACGTGAAGAGAGGGAACCACTCATGAGCCTCACCTCCCGGCTGCGGACAATCTTCCGTATCAAATCTTCCCGTGTGCTCGACGGGCTGGAAGATCCCCGTGAAGCTCTCGACGACAGCTACGACCAACAGGTGAGGATGTTGCAACAGGTGCGGCTGGGGTTGGCTGAGGTTGCGACGGCGAAGAAGCGGATCGACCTTCAAGGCCAGGAGATGGGCGCCCGCTACGACCGGTTGTCGGAGCAAGCCCAAGAGGCTCTGAATCAAGGCCAGGAAGACCTGGCCCGTACGGCGTTGGAGCGCCGCGCCCTCCTGAAGCGGCAGGTCGCCACGATCCGTGACCAATACACCGCGCTCCAACAGCAGCAACAACAGCTGCAAGCAAACGAGCGTCACCTGGCTGACCGGATCGCCGCATTCCGGACCGAGAAGGAGGCGATCAAGGCCAACTACACGGCCTCGGCCGCGCGCGTGAAAGCGAACGAAGCCGCGGCGGGTCTGGATTCCCAGATGAGCGATGTTGGCAGCAGCCTCAGCCGCGCAAAAGACCGGATTGCTCAAATGCAGGCCCGCGCCGACGCCACCGATGAGCTACTCGCCAGCGGCGCCCTCCAGGATCTCACTGCAGCGCCGGACGAAGACCTTGAACGCCAGCTGGCAGCGGGCGCGGCGAAGGCGGAAGTAGACCGCCAGCTTCAGGCGATGAAGGATGCGGGCACCTCACGCCGAAAGCCCGACGCCGACGCGAAGGGACCGAATGGCTGGCTGAGCATTGCTTCGCCGCCCCCGCCACCCGACCCCGCTGCATGAGGTCGGGCTCGGCAAGCGCGCTCAGGCGAGATCGCGTAGCACGGGCTCGAGCGCTGCTCCGCAGGCTTGATGGTCGCTGTACAGGTCGAGGCTGATCAGGATCCGCGTCGGAGCGACTCGCCACATGCCCCTGTCGGCAAACGGCACGATCTCCATGTCCAGCCGAAACGGATGCGCCTGCCGGCCTAGCTCCGACGCGATCGCGGCCATCCGATTGGTGATGGTGAGATCCGCGCTGCCATACGGGAGCTGGTCGTGCGCTCGCCGATTCACCGTGTCGGCAACGCTCATCACCTCGAGCCATCGGGGCGTGATGAACGCCCGCAACTCTCCGCTCACGGGCAGGTCAGGTGCGGTGACGGCGCCGCCGTGGAAGTGCGCCGGCATTGCATCCACGGGTGCGTCCACTGCCCGGGTCCACCACTGCACCCATTCCTCGGCAATCGAGTCGGCGAGGCGGCGCGGCAGCCCTGGCGTTCGCGAGACCCCGGCCCCCGTACCAGGCAGGTCGAGGCCGTCGAACTCATCGGCGCCGAGCATCTCGCGCACGATCAAATGGGCAACGAGCGAGCTTCCGGAGTTCCCGCTGACCGACCAGTGCGGTCCCGACCCGGTGTACATCAGTTGTTGCCGATCGTGATCGGTTGGGCCGCAATGTAGAGGTCGCCGGCGAGCATACGCTCATGGTTGCTGCGGGTGTCCCCCGCGAAATAGTCAGTGGTCACGGTCCGATCGTACGTCCGGGCCGCACTGTTGTCGCGGTCGCGTCTTGGTCGCGTCAGCCTGCCCAGCCCGCCCGTTTGACGTCCGTTCATGCAGGTGGACAGATTTCATTAGAATCCTTCAGTGACTACGACGACTACTCCCACTCCCACCACTTCGCCAGGGCGCAATCGGCTCGACCGATTCTTCAAGATCTCCCAGCGCGGGTCCAGCGTCGGCCGCGAGGTTCGCGGTGGGCTCGTCACGTTCATGACGATGGCCTACATCGTGATCCTGAACCCGTTGATTCTGGGCGGTACTGAGGATGTCGCGGGCACGGCACTCGACGCTCAGCAGGTCGCTGCGGTGACCGGCCTCACCGCGGGTGTGATGACCATCCTGTTCGGAGTCGTCGCGAACCTCCCGTTCGGCCTTGCCGCCGGTCTTGGCATCAACTCGTTCCTCGCGGTGAGCGTTGTCGGACAGGTCACCTGGGCCGAGGCGATGGGGCTCGTCGTCATCAACGGCCTCATCATCGTGCTGCTCTCGGCCACCCGCCTGCGCGAACTCATCTTCAAGGCGGTGCCCGCCCAGCTGAAGATCGCGATCACCGTCGGCATCGGCCTGTTCATCGCGTTCATCGGGTTCGTCAACGCCGGCCTCGTCACCTCGACAGGGCAGGCGTCTCCGCCTGTCGGTCTGGGCACGAACGGTTCAGTCGCGACGATGCCGACGATCATCTTCATCCTGACCCTGCTGATCACCGGCGTGCTGGTTGCCCGCAAGGTGAAGGGCGCACTGCTCATCGGCATCCTGGTCGGTACCGTTCTCGCGCTCAT
>JBEVDR010000141.1:0-2981 GCA_040513215.1 Microbacteriaceae bacterium
TGTTCCAGGAGCTGCCTCTCCTGCTGGGCGGAGTCACCCTGGCCGCCAGCGTTGCCCTCGGCCTGGGCGCGATCGTGTCGTTCGTGCTCCGGCGCCGCCTCGAGCGCCTCACCCTCGGGCTACAGCCCGAGGACCTGTCGGCGCTCGTGCAGAACCAGGCGGCGGTGCTCGACGGCGTGGGGGATGGGGTGCTCGCCTACGGACCGGACGACGTCGTGACCGTGGCCAACACCACGGCCGCGCGGCTGCTCGGCATCACCCACCTGGTCGGGCGCCGCATCCACGACCTCGACCTGCCCGAACCGGTGATCGCGGCCCTCGCCGGTAAACAGAAGCCGCCGACCACCGGTGCCCGGGTGGCGGATGCGGCCGACCCGGTGGTGCTCGGCGAGCACGTGGTCTACATCGACACCCACCCGGTGGCGCACGCGAACCAGGACCTGGGCATGATCGCGGTGATCCGCGACCGCACCGACATCGTGACCCTCACCGACCGGTTGGAGACCGTGGCGTCGATGACCGAGGCGCTGCGGGTGCAGCGCCACGAGTTCGCGAACCGGCTGCACGTGACGGCCGGCCTGATGGACGCGGGCCGCATGCCCGACGCACGGGACTACCTCGACGAGGTGCTGGACGCATCCCGGGCCCCCGCCGGCCTGTTCGCCGGTGAGCACCTGACTGAGCCGTTCCTGCTGTCGCTGCTCGAAGCCAAGGCTGCACAGGCCGTCGAGCGCGGGGTGCGCCTGACCGTGGGCGCTGACTCTCTGGTGCGCGGCGTCGTCTCGGCGCCCGCGGACGTGGCCACGGTGCTGGCCAACCTCGTCGACAACGCGGTGAGCGCTGCCGTGTACGGCGCCGAGCCCCGGTGGGTCGACGTGGAACTGCTCGATGACGGCGACACCCTGGTCATCACGGTGTCCGACTCGGGGCAGGGCGTGGCCGACGTGGCGCGGGTGTTCAGCAACGTGCCGCGACCGGATGTTGACCCGGATGCGGTACACGGGCGGGGCATTGGGCTGCCGCTGGTTCGCGACATTGCCGCGCGGCTCGGCGGAGAGGTGTGGCTGGCCGACGCCGGCGGCCCAGGCGGAAGCGGGGCCGTATTCTGCGCTCGACTGCCGGGGGTCATGCAGGCGCCGGCGCATCCAACTCAAGGAGACGAACGATGACCGAAACCATTTCCGTGCTCGTCGTCGACGATGACTTCCGCGTCGGCGGCCTGCATCAGGGCGTCGTGGATTCGTGCCCGGGCTACACCGCCCTCGAGCCGGTTCGCGGCGTGCGCGCCGCGCGTGCGGCGGTGCGTGATCTGCGGCCCGACCTTGTGCTCTGCGATGTCTACCTGCCCGACGGCGACGGGATCGCCTTCGTGGCCGAGATCGATGTGGACGCGTTCATGATCAGCGCGGCGTCAGATGGCGCAACAGTGCGCCGGGCGCTTCGGGCCGGCGCGCTCGACTACCTCATCAAGCCATTCGAACCCGCGCAGTTGAGCGAACGGCTGGAGGCGTATCGCCGGTTCCGTACCCTGGCCGCCGAAGACCGCCAGCTCGACCAAGAGGCCATCGAGAAGGCGCAACGGGTGCTGCACGGGCGCGACGGAGGACTGGCATCCGGGTCACGGTCCACCACCGAGAAGCTGCTCATCGACCTGCTGCAAGACGGTGAAACATCCGCGAGTCTGATCGCCGACCGGGCCGGACTGTCGCGCGCGACGGCGCAGCGGCACCTGGCCGCCCTGGCCACTCGCGGTGACGTGGACGTGACCCTGCGGTACGGATCGACGGGTCGCCCCGAGCACCGGTATAGCGTGCGGCGCTGACCGTCAGCCTTTGATGTGCACGCGCGGGTCGCGCGCGGACCTCTTGACAAATTAACTGAGTTCACTCAGAATTGAGAGCGCTCGGATATTCGAGTTTTGCGGTATTCCAGTACCACCACGGTGTGGTCGCCGCCGCGCGGGCATTCCTGCGCCGCTGACGACGGTGTCACCTCCAGACAACACACCCCACCAGCACTAAGGAGCATCACCCCATGCGAGCGTTCATCTTCTCGAAGTACAAAGCGGCACTGCACGAAGCGGAGGTACCGGAACCGATTATCGGCGACCGGGACGTGCTCATTCGAGTGCAGGCCGCCGGCCTGAACCATCTGGACGAAATGCTGCGCCTGGGCGAGTTCAAGCAGATTCTGCCGTACAAGCTGCCCGTTATTCTCGGTCACGACCTGGCCGGCACCGTCATCCGCGTCGGGGCCGCAGTGCGCAATTTCACGCCGGGCGACGAGGTCTATGCTCGACCCCGGGACCACCGCATCGGAACGTTCGCCGAACGGATCGCCGTCGCCGAAGACGATGTCGCGCTCAAGCCTCGATCGCTCACCATGGAGGAGGCGGCCTCCCTGCCGCTCGTCGCTCTGACCGCCTGGCAGGCACTCGTCGAAGTCGGCAACGTGCAACCTGGCCAGAAGGTACTCATCCACGCCGGCGCCGGCGGGGTCGGGTCGATCGCGATCCAGCTCGCCACGGAACTCGGCGCGGAGGTGGCCACCACGGCCAGCGCAGCCAACGCCGATTTCGTGCGGGAACTCGGCGCTGTGCACGTGGTCGACTACCGCAGCGACGACTTCGAGCAGGCGCTGAGCGGCTACGACCTCGTACTCGACAGCCTCGGCGGCAGCACACTGGAGAAGTCCCTCCGGGTACTCCGACCCGGTGGAAAGGTCATCGGAATCTCCGGACCGCCCACGCCCGACTTCGCGCGCGCGGCCGGCCTCACGGGCGTGCTCCGGGCCGCCAACGCCGCGCGGATCAGCAAGATCCGGCGGCACGCCCAACGACTCGGAGTCAGCTATGAGTTCCTGCTCATGCATGCAAGCGGAGATCAGCTGCGCGAGATCACCGCCCTCATCGACAGCGGCGCGCTCCGTCCCGTCGTCGGACGAGTCTTCCCATTCGACCAGACCGTCGAGGCCCTCGAGTC